>NZ_CP025118.1:1832500-2137916 GCF_002831665.1 Lacinutrix sp. Bg11-31 | reverse complement strand
TAAAAATAGCTAAACCCATAAAAGTCCCTTTAGAAAACGCAATGGCTAAAGCTTATTTTGCAAGCGGTTGTTTTTGGTGTGTAGAAGCAGTTTACGAAAGTGTTAAAGGTGTAGAAGAATCTATTAGTGGTTATGCAGGTGGACACACTAAAAACCCAACATACCAAGCGAGTAACACTGGTAGAACAGGTCATGCAGAAGCTGTGGAAATAATTTACAGCCCTAAAATTGTAAGTTTCGAAACCTTAGTAGATGTGTATTTTGCTTCACAAAACCCAACACAAGTTAATGGTCAAGGTGGAGATAGAGGCTCGCAATATCGTTCTATTATTTTCTATCAAAACGAAGAGCAGAAACAAATTATTGAAACTAAAAAAGCAACATTAGCTAAAACTTTAAATGCTATAATTGCAGCAGAAGTATATCCTTTTCAGAAATTTTGGATTGGTGAGGATTATCATCAAAATTACGAAAAGCGTCACCCAAATAATTCTTACATACAAAATGTTTCTATTCCCAGATTGAAGCGTTTTCAAGCTAAAATGCCTGAGGTTTTAAAAGATAAGCATTAATATTTTTTGTGTTTCATCGGTTAAATAAGTTGTTTTGTCGAGAAGAGTAATCTGGAATTGAACAAATGATCGTTTTGTTTTTAGTAAAAGTATTTTTGTTTTACTACTTGTTTAAACCCAGATTAAAATGAAAAAAATATTACTATTAACTATAGTTTCAGCTTTTAATACTATAGCATTTGCACAGAATGCAGACTTAATTCTTACTGTAGATTGGCCACAATGGTCAACAGAAAATAAGGTAGAACTATACAGTCCAGACAACACGTTATTGCAAACAATAGACAATGGTTATGATGGAAGTGGAGCTGCTGCAAACCCATATAATGAAAGCACTATACCTGTAAGTTATTCTATTGATGCATCAACAACTACTGGGTATTATGTGATTGTTTACGATACTTATGGAGATGGATGGAATGGAAGTGGAACTTTAAATATAACTTCAGATGGTGTAAGCGCATTAGTATTTGATGGAAATTTTGATACAAGCGCATCCAGTTCAGAAATAACTCAAACTATATATTTTGCTGTCGTAAACCCAATACTTCCTCAACCAGGAGACTCAGTGTTTGACGAAAGCGGTAATAATTATATAGAATACATAAAAGGAAATCTACCAATTATTATATCTGCACCTCATGGAGGAACAATTACTTCTGGCTCATTACCTAACAGAAGTTGTGGTACTGTAGAACCAGATGATAATACAGTAATATTAATTAGAGCTGTACAAGACGAAATTTTTGCACAAACTGGTGGTTATGCTCATGTTATAATTAACAATCTAAATAGAATAAAATTAGATCCTAATAGAGAGCAAAATGAAGCAACTTGCAATAACCTAGCTGCCGGAACAAACAATCCATTATATTATTGGAATGCTTGGCATAGTTTTATTGATGAAGCTAGTGCTTCTGTTGAAGCTAATTGGGGAAAAGGACTATACATCGATTTACATGGTAAAAGCCATGACGAACCAAGAATAGAAATTGGTTATGCTATTTCTAGAACTGATATTAATAATACAACATCTGGATACTTAAATACTGTAATTGAATCAACAATTACCAGTTTAGTTAACGATAATATTGGCAACTTAACACAAGAGGATATCGTTACAGGAGTTAGTAGTTTGGGAGCGCTATTTCATAATGCGCCAGGGACTTACTATGCTAGTCAAAATTATCCAGGTTGTGGTAGAAATGGGACAAATGGCTATAGAGCAACACCTAGCAATTTTAATAATGGAGGAGCGAGTTGTAATGATAGACGACCAAACAATACCAATTATTTTTCTGGATTCTATTATAATAACGAAAGACATGGTTCAGGTGCAGGAGCAAATGATGGACTTGGTGGTGGTGGAACTGTAGACGGAATAATGACTGAGGTAAACCGTCGCGTTCGAGATGTAGGAAGTACTTTGGAGCCGTTTGGCATTGATTATGCAAATGTAGTTCTTGAGTTTATTGATACACATTATAACGATTTTACTGGTTTTGCTTATAGTAATACAACTTATAATAATATTGTAGATTCAAATCCAACACCTGCTTTAACTACAGGAGTGTCTGGAGGATTATATACTAGTTCACCAGTAGGGTTGTCTATAGATACAGCAACAGGAACTATAGATTTAATGGCGTCTACACCTGGTAACTATGCAGTAGTTTATTCTGTAGGACCAAGTTCTGCGGCAAGTGCGCCAAATAGATATTACAAGTCATCACAAACTTTGGAAATCACGAGTAGTACTTTAAATATAGTCGACTTTTATATAGAAGATTTTAAATTATTTCCAAATCCAACAACGAACACAATACAATACCAAGCCAATAGAGAAATTTCTAAAGTAAAAGTGTTTAATTTATTAGGTCAGGAAATGGATTCTGTAAATACTAACGCAAGACAAGCGACATTAGATTTGTCAGATTTAGCTTCAGGCTCATATATGCTATCGTTCTTTATAGAAGGTCAATTAGTGAGCTCAAAACTAGTTGTTAAAAACTAAAATTTATTCGCTTTAATTTCAAAAATAAGAGGATATAATTTATCCTTTGTAACATAATTACCCGATTTGGTTTCGACTAATTCGGGCAATACGTTATAAGGACTTTCGTTATGCTCATTTAAATATTCAATTTTCAGACCAGCTCCGGTTAAAGCGTTTATTACTTCGCTTAAACCATGATTCCAGCCATATTCTTTACTCATCATTTTTGAGTTTTCGTTTGCATAAGTACCTTCATACTCCTCATAGATTACTTCATCTTGCATATAGCCATATTTCATAATTGGTTTACCTTCTAAATAATCGAACATCCAAACAATAGGATGAAATTCTGCCATGTAAAACACACCTCCTTTTTTAAGTTTTTTTGCAATCATTTTTCCCCAAGGCTTTAAATCTGGCAACCAACCAATAACACCGTAACTAGCAAAAACAATATCGAAAGTATCTTTAACGTACTTTGCTGTATCAAGTACATTACAACAAACAAAATCAGCATCTAAATCAAGTTCTTTATTAAGTTGCTGCGCTAATTTTATGCCTTCATCACTCAAATCTATTCCTGTACATTTTGCTCCTAATCTGGTCCAACTTAAAGTATCTTGACCAAAATGACATTGTAAATGCAACAAAGATTTTCCGTTAACATCTCCTAAAGCATCAAGTTCGTATTGCATTAAGGACGTTTTTCCCTTTTTAAAAGCTTCCATTGCGTACATATCGCTTTTGGCATGTACTTTTACTTTGTCATTCCAGGTCGCTTTATTGGCGCTAAAATATTCTGAATTATTACTCATAATCTCACAGTTGATTTGTTTCATGTGTTTATATTTATTCCTTTTATGGTCACATGTTGTTCGCTATTAATCATTTCTTTTTACAATCAAATTTTAACCAAGCTCGTTTCAAAACTAATTAATATTTCTTAGCTTTGAAAGAAAACCAAAAACCATGTACAGATTATTAATTATTTGCTTGCTTATTTTTTCGTCTTGTAAAAAAGAAACGCCTCAAAAAGAATATACGTTAGCCCAAAAAATAGCTAATGCACATGGTTTCGAGAATTGGGATAAAGTAAAAGAATTTTATTTTTCATTTAACGTAGATAAGGATAGTTCTCATTTTGGCCGCTCATGGATTTGGAAACCAAAAGCTAATGAAGTAACGATGCTTACCCAAAAAGATACGATTACTTACAAGACCTATAAAATTGAACAAGAAAGTTTAGAAGCAGATCGTGCTTTTGTAAATGATAAATATTGGGCATTATTCCCTTTTCAATTAGTTTGGGATACTAGTGCAACTCTTGGAGAAACTTCTAAAGCAGCAGCTCCAATTAGTGAAAAACAACTTAATAAAGTTACATTAACTTATCCAGCTGATGGTGGTTATACTCCAGGAGATGCTTACGATATTTTTTATGATGACGATTACACTATTCAAGAATGGACTTTTAGAGAAGCTAATGGAAAGGAAGCTTCTATGATAAATACTTTTGAAAACTATAAAGATTTCAATGGAATAAAAGTAGCTCAAGATCATAAAAAAAGTGAAGGTAATTGGAACCTAAACTTTACAAACATAAAAGTAATTACAGAATAATATCTAAAACCAACCAAGTGTCAAACTATAATTTAGGCAGCGATTACGCTAAGCAATTAGATAAAGAAGATAAAATATCACATTATAGAGATCAATTTCATATTCCAAAAGATAAGGATGGAAACGATTGGTTGTACTTTACAGGTAACTCTCTTGGTTTGCAGCCAAAAGCTACAAAAGAATACATTAAGCAAGAATTAGACGATTGGGCTAATTTTGGAGTAGAAGGTCATTTTGAAGCCAAGAATCCTTGGATGCCTTACCATGAATTCTTAACAGAATCTATGGCAAAAATCGTTGGTGCAAAACCTATTGAAGTAGTTATAATGAATACCTTAACTACCAACTTGCATTTGTTAATGGTTAGCTTTTACCAGCCTACAAAAACCAAATACAAGATTGTAATTGAAAGTGATGCATTTCCTAGCGATAGATATGCAGTACAAACACAATTAGAATTTCATGGTTTTGATGCAAATGAAGGTGTTATAGAGTGGAAACCCAGAAAAGGCGAAGATCTTTTAAATATTGAAGATTTAGAAACTATACTTGAACAGCAAGGAGACGAAATTGCATTACTACTAATTGGAGGTGTAAACTATTACACAGGACAATATTTAGACATAAAGAAAATTGCAGAACTCGGTCATGCAAAAAACTGCATGGTTGGTATCGATTTGGCGCATGGAGCAGGTAATATTAAACCAGATTTTCATGAGTCTGGAGTAGATTTCGCAGCTTGGTGTACTTATAAATATTTAAATTCTGGACCAGGAAGTTTAGGAGGTCTTTTTGTGCACGAAAAACATGCACATAATAAAGACTTAAAACGCTTTGCTGGGTGGTGGAGCCATAATAAATCTACGCGATTTAATATGCGACAACCATTAGACGTTATTCCGGGAGCCGAAGGTTGGCAACTTAGTAATCCTCCAATTTTATCTATGGCAGCAATTAAAGCATCTTTAGATATGTTTAATGAAGTTGGAATGGATGCACTTCGCGAGAAGTCTGAAAAACTAACAGGTTATTTCGAGTTTTTAATAAATGAACTTAATAACGATAAAATTAAAATCATCACACCTTCTAATCCCAAGGAAAGAGGTTGCCAGCTTTCTATACAAGTTAAGAACGCTGATAAAAATTTGCATAAAAAATTAACCGAAGCACATATAATTACAGATTGGAGGGAGCCAGATGTTATACGTTGCGCTCCTATTCCGCTTTACAATACTTTTGAAGATGTATATAGAATGGTAGAAACTCTTAAAACGCTATTATAACAAAATGATTAAAAAAATCATATTAGTTTTAATGTCTCTTTTCTTAGTGTGGCAATCTTATAGTATACTAAGTGTAATAGATAAAATAGAAATAAACTCTTGGTGGTTTACAATAATACTAGCTTTTGTAATTAATTTATTTATTACAGGAATTTTTGCCTTTTTAGGATTTGCTTTACCAACACAAGAATTAATTTCGAATTCTTATTATAAAGTTTCAAATCCCAAAAGATTAAAAAAAACATACACCTTTTTAAAAGTGGCCATTTTTAGAAAGTTTTTATTAACCACATTTTGGAGAAGTAAAAAGCAGCAAAGAAAATATTTTAATGGAACACTAGAAGGTATTACAACTTTAGAAGTTCAATCTAAAAAATCTGAATTCGGTCATTTAATACCTTTTGTTGTTATTATAGCAATTAGCATATATTTTATTATTTTAGGGTTAATTACATTAGCAATAATTACTGTCGCAATAAATATTATAGGAAATTTATATCCAATTATATTACAAAGGCATCATAGAATGAGAATACAAATTTTAAGAAAAAGAATGCATGCATAAAAAAGAAAACATACTAATTATAGGAGCTGGACTTTGTGGTTCTTTACTAGCATTACGTTTAGCTCAAAGAGGTTACACTGTAAACGTATACGAAAGTAGACCAGATTTACGTACTACAGATATTTCTGCAGGACGATCTATAAATTTAGCACTTTCAGATCGTGGATTAAAAGCCATGCGTCTTGCAGGTGTTGAAGACAAAGTAAAACCACTCTGCATACCAATGTATGGTCGTTTAGTTCATGATGTTGAAGGCAACACATTTCCTTCAAATTATTCTGGTCGTGATAAAGAATATATTAATTCTATATCTAGAGGAGAGCTAAACGGGTTACTACTTACTGAAGCCGATAAATATGAAAATCTAACCATTCATTTTAATAAAAAATGCAATGGTATTGATATAGAAAAGAACACTGCGGCTTTATACGACTACCAAACTAAAACGGAATTTGAAGTAAAAGGTGATGTCCTTTTTGGAACAGATGGAGCTGGTTCTTCATTAAGAAAAAGCTATTATTTAGAACGTAAATTTTTATTTAGCTACTCGCAAAACTACTTAACACATGGTTATAAGGAATTAGAAATCCCTGCTTCAAAAGAAGGAACTCACTTAATTAGTAAAGACTATTTGCACATTTGGCCAAGAGGAGAGTATATGCTTATTGCATTGCCAAATTTAGATGGAAGCTTTACAGTAACACTATTTTTAAGTTATGAAGAAGGAAAATATAATTTTAAAAACCTTACTACAGAAGACGCTATAAAGGAATTCTTTAATACACAATTTCCAGATGCATTAGCATTAATACCGAATATAGCCGAAGAATTTTCTAACAACCCAACTGGTGCCTTAGGAACAGTAAAATGTTCGCCTTGGCATTACAAAAACAAAAATGTTTTATTAGGAGATTCTGCACATGCTATTGTTCCTTTTTACGGACAAGGTATGAATGCATCTTTTGAAGATGTAACCGTTTTCGATGCTATTTTAGATAAACACGAAGGCGATTGGGAAACCATTTTTAAAGTCTACGAAAAAACTAGAAAAGCAGATACAGATGCCATTGCAGATTTAGCAATAGACAATTATTACGAAATGCGTGATCATGTTGCTAATCCTATTTTTAAAGAAAAACGTACTATTGAAATGGCTTTAGAAAAAGAATTTCCAAACGATTATTTTTCAAAATATTCTATGGTAACTTTTAAAGAAGATATTCCGTATCACGAAGCTATGACAAAAGGAAGAGCACAAGACAAAGCTATTTTAAATTTATTAGTAAATAAAGAAATTACTACAAGCGAAGATTTAAATAGTATCTTAAAAAAAGTACAACAAGAAACCGAAGCGATTTTGCAAGATGATAAGATTGCTGGATTGAAATAGGCTTGTCATTCCTGCCTTCGCAGGAATAACAAAAAGAAAGAAGAATTTAAGCTAACATTAAAAAGATTCCTGCCTTCGCAGGAATGACAAATATGGAAGGAACAAAGGTAACACCAAGAGGAGCATATCCACACGTAAAACAAGTGGGCGATTTCATTTTCGTTTCAGGAACAAGTTCTCGTAGAGCAGATAACAGTATTGCTGGAGTTGATATTATCGACGAAATGGGAACCAAAAAACTAAACTCCTACACACAAACGCAAGAAGTTTTAAAAAACATAGACACCAATCTTAAAAAAGTTGGAGCCAGTTTAAAAGACGTTGTAGATGTTACTTCATTTTTAGTAAACATGAATGACTTTGCAGATTACAACAAAGCTTACGCTGAGTTTTTTGACAAAGAAACTGGGCCAACCAGAACAACTGTTGCAGTACATCAATTACCACATCCCGATTTGGTGGTGGAGATTAAGGTTATGGCTTATAAGAAATCTTAACTGTCATTCCTGCGAAGGCAGGAATCCATAATAAATGATAATTAAAAAGTAGATTCCTGCCTACGCAGGAATGACAAATATGGAAAACATAAAAAACTACATAAATGGAAAATTTATGCTTCCCATTGCTAATGGGTGGATAGACAACTACAATCCTAGCAATGGAGAAGTTTACGGGCAAATTCCTAACTCGACAAAAGAAGATGTAGAAAACGCATATATAGCTGCAAAATCTGCTTTTCCTAGTTGGTCACAAACTAGTATCGAAGAACGTAGTAGAATACTAATAAAAATTTCAGAGTTAATAGAAGCCAATTTACAACGCTTCGCGGAAGCAGAAAGTAAAGACAACGGAAAACCTATTAGCTTAGCAAAAGCAGTAGATATACCAAGAGCAGCAAGTAACTTTCGTTTTTTCGGAAATGCAATCACACAGTTTGCAAGCGAAAGTCACGAAAGCGTTGGACAAGCCATAAATTACACCTTACGTCAACCTATTGGTGTTGTGGGTTGTATTTCACCTTGGAACCTTCCACTTTATTTATTTACATGGAAAATCGCTCCAGCAATTGCAGCAGGAAATTGCGTGGTTGCCAAACCAAGCGAAGTAACACCAATGACCGCTTATTTATTAGGTGAGATTTGTAACGAAGCAGGACTCCCAAAAGGTGTTTTAAATATTGTGCATGGACTTGGCGGCTCTACAGGACAAGCCATTATAGAACATGAAGACATAAAAGCAATTAGCTTTACAGGAGGAACAGCAACAGGAGCGCATATTGCAAAAGTAGCAGCTCCAATGTTTAAAAAATTATCGTTAGAATTAGGAGGCAAAAACCCAAACATCATTTTTGCAGATTGCGATTATGATGATATGTTAGACACAACAGTACGTTCATCATTTGCCAATCAAGGACAGATTTGCTTATGTGGAAGCCGCATTTTTGTGGAAGCTTCTATTTACGAGAAATTTAAAAAAGATTTTGTTGTCAAAGTGAAGGCTTTAAAAGTCGGGCATCCATCTGAAGCTTCAACTAATATTGGAGCATTAGTATCCAAACCACATATAGAAAAAGTAAAAGAATATATAAATATCGCTAAAGCGGAAAATGGAACAATCCTTTGCGGAGGAAATGAAGTGACTGTAAAAGGTTATGAAAACGGTTACTATCTAGAACCTACAGTTATTGAAGTTCCAAACGATGAATGCAGAGTGAACCAAGAAGAAATTTTTGGACCTGTAGTTACCATTATGCCTTTTAATACAGAAGACGAAGTCTTAAAAATGGCAAATAAAGTAAAGTATGGTTTGTCTGCAACACTATGGACAAACAACTTAAAACGTACCATGAAAATGAGTAACGAATTACAAGCTGGTATAGTTTGGGTTAACACTTGGATGATGCGCGATTTGCGTACACCTTTTGGTGGTGTAAAAGCTTCAGGAGTTGGACGTGAAGGTGGTTTTGAAGCCTTACGCTTTTTTACCGAAGCTAAGAATGTTTGTATAAAATATTAGTCCATTAAAAATGAGAAAAGTAATATTTATATTCATACTAATTTTATGTAGTTGCTCTACAGAAGATAAAACAGATGAGGCACTTATAGAAAAAGATAAACAGACACTTATTGAAAATCTAGATGCTGGAAAAGTAGCAGGTTATAAGTTTGGTAAAATATTAATTAGAGCATCTGCAAAGAAGGACTCTACCTTTTATTCGCAAGACGAAACTAAAATAGATGCAGAAGAATTTATAAAGTTTAAAACCAATTTAGATAATACATTTAAAAAACTAGAGAAGCTAAGTGAAAATGAAGAGCTCTCAGTTTTGGAGTATATTTCTATATATCGCGATTATAAAAAAATGCAAGATTTTATAATGGAAACAGATGAAGATTTGTTCCCAACACTAACCGAAGCATTAAATAATACATATGGAGATTCATCTCAAAACGAACCTTATTTAACAGGTCTTAAAAAGAAAGAAGCAGAGGCTTTTGAGCATGCTATTTTAAGTGCAATTGTTTTATTAAGTAAAGATTTGGGTAAAGAAGTTGCTTTGTATGAATGCTCAAAAACACAACCCGAATTTTTAGCAGATTCAGAACTTAAAACACTTATTCAATATTTTAGAGGTTTTGTTTTTTTTGAAAAAGGATTAAACTACCTTTCTGAAGATGAGATTACCAGAAATATAAATTGGCTCGATGAGAATCAAGATGTAGATTTACCTTTAACAAGAGCAATGTTTAAATGGGGAAATTTAGATAACAAACAAACACATATTGGTTTTCATTCTATAAATCATCTATTCAGAGGTTTTAATAGACTTATGATGGATAGAGAAATAGATGAGCAACGAGCACTTGAAGATTTTGAGGTGTTTTTATCCGATTCAAAAAAACTAGGAGTAGATAATGAAATTGTTTGGTCTATTGAAACTTATTTATATCTTAAAAATGAAGACAACGAAAAAGCAATAGTATCGCTACAAAAATTAAAAACAAGTGTATTTGTATCTAGTAGTGATAAAACTAATATTGATGAGTCGATAGACTATTTAAAAAACAGAGAACCAGACAAAGTCTTAAATGGTTTTTATGATAAATATTTTTTAAGTAAAATAGCAACAAAATATATCTTTTCAATATTATCTGCTATTGATTGGGAAAAAGTATTAATTGAAAATGATGTTTCGCATACCAAAGAAATTTTTGAAATGATAGAGACTTTAAAAATACTATCACAAAAAATAGATGATCAATTAAGCGGTAAAGCATTAGAAGAAGCAGGTGAATCGTTAAAAAATAAAAGTAATAGCTTATTTAATAAAGCAAAAGGGCTATTTTATGATGAGTAACTGAGCTTATAAAATTAAAATAAAAGATCTCCTCTAGTGTAGTCGTGAGGTTTAAAACTAAAAAATAATTATCAATTGAAAGCAAGGTTTCGACTGCGCTTGACAAGGTATAAAACTTATATTATGAATCTAAACTTAAACAATAAATACGCATTAGTTTGCGGAAGTACAGCAGGAATAGGAAAAGCAACAGCAATGGCATTAGCCGAAGAAGGTGTGCAAGTAACGCTTATTGCTAGAAACGAAGATAAATTAAAAGCGACTTTAAAAGAGTTACCACAACATAGAGACCACAATTACATAGTTGCAGATTTTTCTGATCCTTCGGAATTAAAATATAAAGTTTCAGAATATGTTTCTAATCATCATGGCTTTCATATTTTGGTAAATAATACTGGTGGACCAAAAGGAGGGCCTGCTTTTTCTGCTCACGTAGATGAATTTGAAGCAGCTTTTACACAACACTTAAAATGCAACCATGTATTAGCACAAGCGGTTGTTCCGTTTATGAAAGATGAAAAATTTGGTCGTATTATTAACGTTATTTCAACGTCTGTTAAACAGCCTTTAGATGGTCTTGGTGTAAGTAATACCATTCGTGGTGCAGTTGCCAATTGGAGTAAGACGTTAGCTAACGAGCTTGGACAGTTTGGTATTACTGTAAATAACGTGTTGCCAGGAGCAACAGGAACAGATCGTTTGGCTGAAATTATTAAAAACAAATCGGCTAAATCTGGAAATACAGAAGAGGAATCTGCAAATACCATGAAAAGTGCAGTACCTGCAAAACGTTTTGCTAAGCCAGAAGAATTAGCAGATGCTATTACGTTTCTAGCGAGCGAGCGTGCAGCATATATTAACGGAATTAATCTTCCGGTTGATGGCGGAAGAACGAAGTCTTTATAATTATATCTGTCATTGCGAGATTTTTTCTTTTTAAAAAATCGTGGCAATCTGTTCAATTATCATTAATTTTATTGAATTGATTAATTTGCGTTAAGGATAGAAGTGGCATCCTTTTTTGCCTTTCGCAAAAAAGATATAACAAATAGCCTGACCCTTTTTAGGGTAACGCCCAAAATATATTAAAATCCTAAATTTAGCTTGGGATGATAAAAACATAAAATTTGTATTATGAGTAAATTAGTTTCTCCTTTAAATTTTAAAGCCTGGATTGAAGAAAATAGACACCTTTTAAAACCACCTGTTGGCAATAAATGCGTTTGGAAAGATGGCGATTTTATTGTTATGGTTGTTGGTGGACCAAATAATAGAAAGGATTACCACTATAACGAAACACCAGAGTTTTTCTACCAGCTAGAAGGCGATATGGTTTTAAAAATAATGGATGGAGACACACCTAAAGATGTGCATATTAATGAAGGTGATATTTATTTATTACCTCCTAAAGTACCGCATTCTCCGCAACGTGGTGAAAACACAGTAGGCTTAGTAATTGAGTATCCTCGATCTAAAAAAATGAAGGATGCTTTAGTTTGGTATTGCGAAAATTGTAATGAAAAACTATATAAGAAAAAGTTTAAACTTGATAATATTGAAACTGATATGCCAGTGATTTTTGATAAGTTTTATAACAATGAAGAAAAACGTACTTGTAAAAAATGCAGTACAGTTATGCAACCACCAAGTAAAATAAAGTAGATTAAACAAAAACCAACCTGTCATTGCGAGCCTTTTTTTGCGGCAATCTGTTTAATAAAACGGAATGACATTAATAAGATTCCTGCCTTCGTAGGAAAGACAAAATGGAAAAACGTAAACTTAGAATTAACGGTCACTCACATCTATTACCTTATCCAGAGGAAATCCCTCAGTTTATGCAAGACAAAGAAATTTTTTGGGTGGATAAAGATCGAAAATTCATGCTTCAAAAAGATTGGAACAGACCAATTACAGATTCTAGTTTTTTTTTAGATGAAAAACTAGCTTGGATGGAGCGTTTTAAAATTGACCATGCAGTTGTTTTAAACTTATCGCAATTATATGGTAACGGTTTGCGTGTGGAAGAAATGAAGCAGGCTCTTAAGTTTCAAAACGATTTTAATGCTAAAGTACAGCGAGAAAACCCAAGTAAATTTACTTGTGGTTTTGTGGTACATCCTGGTTTTGTTCGTGGAGCGTGCTGGGAAATTGAACGTTGTGTAGAAGAGTTAGGTCTGCAATTGCTTTGTTTGCCAACTCATTATATGGATACTATTGGAACTTGGCGTTGTATTTTTGATGAAGAAAATGAGCCTATTTTTGAACTGGCTAATAAATATAATTTAGCTGTAGAAATTCATCCTTACGATGGTGAGAAATTTATAAAATTAGAAAACACGTCTTGGCGTTTTCATTTAATATGGATGTTAGCACAATGTGCAGATGCATACCACTTTTTAACTTTAAACGGTTATCAAGACAAGTATCCAAATATGAGAACTTGTTTTGCTCATGGTGGACAATTAGCACAAATAAATTTAGGACGACGTATTCAAGGTTTTGATGGTAGACCAGATTTATTTGAAGGGAAAAGCCATCCCAGAAAAGCGGTTGGACATAAAAACATCTTTTTCGATACTTTAGTACACGATACTGGCGGATTAGATTTATTATTAAAAAACCAAGGTTCTAAACAAGTTTTAATGGGACTTGATGATCCTTATCCTTTAGGAGAAATGGAAAGTGAAAAACAAAGTTCTTATCCTGGTAAAATTTTAGATTTAGCAATAGAAAGAAAAATTATTACAGAAACAGAACGTGATGCTATTTGGGAAGATAACGTTATACAATGGTTATGTGGAGACGATCAAGCAGCTAAAGATAAATTAGTAAAACGAATTTTAGGTTAATTTAAAAAACAGATGTTGTAAGGTTTTAACACCTTCAATATCTAGTAAATATACATGCATTTTATACCAGAAAAATTAGACGACTACGTAGTAGCGCATTCTGAAAACGAACCCGAATTACTACAACAATTAACACGCGATACTTTTAGGAAAATATTACAACCTCGCATGTCTAGTGGACCTTATCAAGGTCGTGTTTTGAGTATGATTTCTAAATTAATTAATCCGAAACATATTCTAGAAATAGGAACTTTTACCGGTTATTCAACTTTGTGTTTGGCCGAAGGTTTACAACTTAACGGAACTCTTGATACTATAGATATAAATGAAGAACTCTTTGATTTTCAACGTGAGTTTTTCGATAAGTCTGAATACGGAACACAAATAAATCAGCATTTAGGAAACGCTTTAGAGATTATTCCGGAGCTTAATAAAACCTTTGATTTAGTTTTTATAGATGCCGATAAGGATAACTATGTTAATTATTTCAACTTAATTATCGATAAAATGAATCCTGGTGGAATTATATTATCTGATAATGTTTTATGGAGCGGAAAAGTAATTGAAGTGCTTAATCCTAAAGACAAAATGACGAAAGCTGTTTTAGAATATAACACACTTTTAAAAGAAGACAAAAGAGTAGAAACGGTAGTTTTACCTATTCGTGATGGCTTAACTATTAGTAGAAAATTGTAATATACTTTATGAGTAAACTAAATATAAGAACCGTTGATGTTACACAATACATTACGCCTTTAAGAGAAGGTGGTTCTTTACCTGCTATTGTTAAAGCTAGCGACGATTTTCTATATGTCTTAAAATTTAGAGGTGCTGGACAGGGAAAAAAAGCGTTGATTGCTGAGTTTATTGGAGGCGAATTAGCACGAGCTATTGGTTTAAAAGTGCCAGAGTTGGTATTTATGAATTTAGACGATTCGTTTAGTAAAACAGAACCAGACGAAGAAATACAAGATTTACTGAAGTTTAGCGTAGGCTTAAATTTAGGTTTACACTATTTAAGTGGTTCTATAACCTTCGATCCATTAGCGTCTGTTGCAGATGCCAAAACAGCGTCTAAAGTTGTATTATTGGATAGTATTATTAGTAATATCGACCGAACGGCTAAAAATCCAAATGTATTAAATTGGAATAAAGAATTATGGGTTATAGATAATGGTGCGAGTTTCTATTTTCATCATAATTGGGAAACATGGAGAAATCATTTAACAAGAATGTTTCCGTTAATAAAAGACCATGTGCTTTTAAGTCGTGCTACAGATTTACAGAATGCATCTAAAGACATAATAAAGGCTTTGGATAAAGACACTATTGAAGATATTATAAATACTATTCCTGAAGATTGGTTATTAAACGAATCTGACACCTTAAAACCAAACGAAATAAGAGCTGCTTATATTGAGTATTTAAATGCTAAGTTATCAATGATTGATTCACTAGTTAAAGAGGCTCAAGATGCAAGATAAAGTAACTTTTGAATACGCGATTATAAGATTAGCTCCTAGAGTAGAACGTGAGGAGTTTTTTAATATTGGAGTGATTTTATTTTCTAAAAGAAAAAAATTCCTTGATGTTAAATACAGCATCGACAGTGCAAAATTAAATGCTTTCTCATGCGAACTAGATCTAGAAGCTTTAAATAACTATCTAAAATCTTGGGATTTAATTTGCAAAGGAGATAAGTCTGCTGGAGTTATTGGTACGTTTGAATTATCCGATAGGTTTAGATGGTTAGCTGCATCAAGAAGTACGGTTATACAAAGTTCTAAAACGCATTCTGGTTTAACCGATAATCCAGAAAAAGAACTAGAAGATATTTTCGAAAAATATGTTTTGTAAAAATGTAACGATTATAGTAATAGAAAAGCCTCTTCAAATAATGAAGAGGCTTTTTTTTATTCTTAAAATAATATATAATCTTACTGTACAGCTTGTAAAGCATCAATATTCCCATAACCAAAACTTGAGCTTTTGTTAGGGTATAAATCTGCAGATTGCTTTAATTTATTTAATACTTGAATTTTACTCCAAGTTGGATGTTTAGCCCAAACTAAAGCAGCAATACCAGCAGTAGTTGCTGTTGCTACAGACGAACCACCAGAATAACGTCTCTGGTTGTTGTAAAACCCTAAAACAGGTGGCGCTTTACTAGTATTATTGTCTCCTTCCATAATAATAGTGAAATCTATTTTACTACCACTGTGGCAAACGTTGCATCTTTCGTAGTTACTACCATCTGTTACTCCTGTTACTGCAACTGTTTCACTCATGGTTGCAGGGAAAATAACACCATAACCATTAGTGAAACTAGTAGAAGTACCTCCTGCAGCAAAAATAAGCTTCCCTTTACTATTTGCATATTTAACAGCATCTTTAATATTACCAATAGACCATAGGTAACCAATAGACATAGAGATTATTTTTACATCACTTCTATTCCCTAAAGCAATTAAAGCTTTAGAAACACCTTTGCGTTCATGGTAATCGTTTAATAACACATCTTCTGTCGCTCTATAAGCTACTAAATTTGCATTGTAAGCTACACCAACTGGCATTCCGTTATCATTACGTGGTGCTGAAATTGTAGAGGCCATTGCTGTACCGTGACCACATTTATCGTGTACTCCATCGTAATTGCTAGACCACCACCAATTGGAGTCTATAAAGGTTCCGTATTTTTGAATATACCTTGAATTAGAAGAGTAACCATCTTTAAACCCGTTACCATTTAAAAGTGACTGAGATTGAGAAACACCTGTGTCTATTAATCCTATAGTTACTCCAGCTCCTGTACTATAATTCCATGCTTGAGGAATATTATGTTCATTAAAATGCCATGAAACTTGCGCGTTATTTGGATTAATAGTAGTGTAATGTGCGCTATTTATAGATTCTCCATTTTTATTGCAACCTGAACTTGATAATCTAAGATTATTAACTTCATCTTGAGCATAATGATTATATCCATTAGGCTCTAAATAACGAATACCTTCTGTTTTTCTAAGCACTTTTATTGTTTCGAAGTTTTCAACTTTAACATCGATAACATTAATTATTTCATGCTCTACAACAGTTTCTTTTCCTCGTTTGTAGTTTTCTTTACTTTCAACAATTTTTAAAATAGCGTCTTTTTTTGTTTCTAATGCAGAAGTGCGGTTTTCGCTGAAACTTTCATTTTCGCTTCCATAACCAATAGTTAAAATATTATCGCCATGAATAACAGCACTCCAAATAAAATGGTCTGATTCATTTTTCCAGTCAAATTCTTCACCTTTATTGATTTGTGTTTCAATTTCGGCATTAATTTCTTGAATGGTTAATGGTTTAGATTGGTCTGCAAGTTGTTGTGCTTCTTCTTGAAAATCGTTTGTCGTGTCTTTTGCACAAGACGACATGATAACTAGTGCTACTAGAAGTAGCTTGAAGGTATTGGTTTTCATTCAATATATTTTAAGGGTTAGATTCTAAATATATTAAATATTTCACATTTTATTAACTTTTAAAATATGAAATTATAAAAAAGAAGATAGTTTTAATGAGAATTACATTTTTCTACTAATAGAGCCAGTGAAATCTTCAAACTCGTCTTTAACTTTTTTTAGCTCTTCTTGCACATCTTTTGTAATGCTTGTGTCTAAGCCTTGTTTCTCTGCAGTTTTGGTGATTTCGGTTTTAATATCATTACTAGCATCTTTAAGCATACGCATACCTTTGCCTAAACCTCGAGCTATCTCAGGAATGTTTTTGGCGCCAAATATCATAATTATAGCTAGTATAATTAAAATCATTTCTGGGCCTCCAATAAATAAAAATGTTGCTAATTGTATCACGTTACAAATATAGTGAGTTAAAAATTAAAAAACCTTTCAAAATTAAATTCTGAAAGGCTTTTTTAAGATGACCGAAAGGTTTACTACAAAATTAACTTAGTAAATATTTGTATTTGTGTTTGTAGCCTATTAAAGCTACAATATTTAATGCTAATAAAGCTAAAGCTGGAGCTATATTAGCAGAGTCTAAAACAGCGTGAAATAATACTGCATTTATAGATACACTCATTAATATAATAGCCATTAATGCTCCAAATTTATTGAAGATTAATGCTAGACCAGCAACTATTTCTACTATAGCTACTAAAGCCATGGTTTTTGAGTTTACCAATGCGCCAAAATATGCGCCTGCATCAGCACTCATACCTTCTGGAGCTGGTAAAAAATTTAAAAATTTGTTTATTCCGAAGATTAAAACGAAGATTCCTAGTAAAATTCTTAGAATCATAAATACTTTTGGATTCATAATTATCGATTTTTGGTTAGTAATTAAACATATTACCAGTATATATAGTCGTAATATGTTTAATTACTAACATAAAAAGCCTTCAATATTAATTTTTTGAAGGCTTTTGCAACTTAATTGTTACTTTAATTTTTTGAATATTATTTTAATTCAAGTTTCAATATTTGTCCGTTTTTTTTCTTTTCTCCAAGTAAAAACACACTTTGTTTTTCTGAGTTAGCAATACCGTTTCTTACTTTATAGTAAACTTTAGAATCCTTATCATCAACTAATTTTTTATAAGTAAAGTCTCCATTTTCATCAATAGAGATGACATATAAATTAGATTTTTTAGAAGAGGTTTGTTTAAAAGAAATTCTATCTGCACTTAATTTCTTGATTTTATCAGAACAGTTTATAAAAAAATGTGTTGAACCATTTATAGATAAAGTTGTAAAAGAACTTGTTAAGGTACCGGTTTGTGCTTTATTAATATTTCTTGCCCATTTTAAGTTGCCATTTTTTTCTAAACGCATTGCCATAATATCATTGTAATGATATACTGTACGTGTACTCATTGAGCCATTAGCTCCCGTCATGGTGTGTGTGGTAATATAAAATTCTTCAGCATTAATAACAATGTCATCGTTATCCATAATATCGACACTTTTAAAATCTATATTTTTTATACCCTTATCTTTCTTTCTTTTTTTGCGACCTTCTTTATTACCATATTTATCATTTAAAAATTCACTAGAAAAATCATTAAACTTACTAAAGTTCTTTTCTAGTGTATTAGCGTTTAAATCAAAAAGACAAACGCCATTAATTTTATGTTCTTTTTCGTTTCCATAAAACCCAACACAGGCTAACTTATTTTCGTTTTTTACTAAATATAAAGATTCAACAAATTTGTTAGCAGTTTTAAAGCTAATGTTTTTTTCTCCATCTTTATCGATTCTATTAAGCTCGTAGTGATAATTTACTTTTCCTTTTTTCTTCGTTTTATTAGAATTATTCTCGTAAGCTTTTCCTAAGAAGTAAGTAGTGCCATCTAGATCATCTACCTCAAAGCTATTGTATTCAAATAACTTGTCTTTAATATCTTTTACAATTAGCTTATCATAAATTTTCTCAAAATTGTCATTATAAACAAAGATTTTATGAGTTTCTTTTTCTTTGCTTTTGAAGTCAAAATTAATTGCGAAGAATTTCTTGTTTTCAGAAAATACAATTTCTCCCATATGGTTTCCATCTATCTGATTAAATCCGTTATTAATAAAAAAAGGAAAGAGTACCACTCCAAAGTATTGTTTGATATTATCTTCGGAAAAAGATAGTAATTTTTTCGTGCTAAAGCTGAGGCTTTTTAAGCTAGCTGAAGATACATTGATAGCTATTTTATCTTCTTTCTTTTTACTTTCAATTTCTATAAGATGTAATGTGCCATCCTTTAAAAATGCATTCTCAATTCTTTTGTCTTTTACTTCGTAATCAATCTCTTTTATTAGTTTTAATTTAGAGTCGAAACATTGTATGTAATACCCTTTAAGTTTTTGAAACATACCTTTACGGTATTCTCTAATTGTAACGATTCCGCCATTATCTGCTTCCAAGGCAAAAGATAGGTATGAGTTTTTTTTCTTGTCTTTAAATATGCTACTCTTAGTAACAGAGAAGTCTTGTGAAAAAGATAAAGTGATAAAGAAGAATAATGCAATAGTTAATTTTTTTTTCATGTTTTGTGTTTAAGAGAGCTAAATATATAATAATAATTGAGACTAAAATTCTATTTTAGCTTCCATTTTTTTATTGCTACTTATTATTTTGTTTACTCAACCGTAATCCTAACACCTTCACTATGGCTACTATATTCAGGAGCATACATACTCTGGATTGTTGTAATACCATTACTCATATTTCCTGCATTACTAACACGTAAATCGTATTCAAAAACATAAATACCTTTAGGTAGATAATCGAAAAAGAAGTTAGTTGACGCATCTTTTGTAGCTTCATAATAGCCTAAGCCATCTTGGTATTTGTAACTAGACAATACGTTTACAGGCTCTAAACCAGCAGCTCGCATATCTTTCATGTGTACAAATTCCATTGCACGATCACTTCTTAATTCTATGCGTACTCTAACTAAATCTCCAACTTTAAGCTTGGTGTCTTTAGTAATATCTGTAATTACTTCACCTTTATCTGTATTTGTTTTTTTGAAGAGTTTTTTCTTCAGTTTTAAAGGTGTTTCAGCTGAGGTGATTTTATCTAAATCCTCGAAATACTGCCAGTACAAACTTCCCCAAGCAATACCATTTCCTTTTTTGGTGATTTTAACATCAGCCATTTCTGGTGTAATTTCAGAACCATTCCAAGCTGTTTTGTAATAACCGGTTCCAGCTTCTACTTTTACTGCCTCCAATTTTGAAGGCTCAATAGGATTGTTTCCAACTATTACTTCTACCATATCTGTAACACTTAGCCAGTCACTTCCTTGAAGCAATAAAGCATAAACAGCATCTGTAGTTGCTTTTGTAGTTTTCCAACGATTGGTTTGCTTGTTTTTTAGCAACCAAATTTTAAGCTCATCTATTGTTGCTAGATTCTTCGCTTCGTTTTGAATAGTCGTTCCAGCTTCAGAAAAAGCTTCAATCATTAACGCTTGCGTTTCAATTGGTGCTTGATACCAATACCACGAATTTGTATTTGCTTTCCAATACATGCCTAATTCTTCGCTAGTAATACTCGTTTCTTTTAAAGAGTTTAAAATTTTAGCAGAAGTTGCCTCATCTTTATTTCTATGTGCAACCAAAGCCATCATACCTTTTGCATATAATGATCTTTTTAACCAATAGCTTTTAATTTGAGAATGGTAATAGTCCATAATCTCACTAACTTCTTTATTTGGTTTCTTCTCTGGGAAGAAACTTCGCATGTATAAATAGTGTAATTGCGTGTAACTTAGTCTATCAGTATTTAAATCGGCATCTTTATCATATTTTCTAATGTCTTTGTATTCTTTAACAAATTCATCATCAAGATAATTTAAAGCTTTATCAATCATTAAGGCTGTTTCTGAAGCGTTTGAAGTTACTTCAAGCTTCTTCAAGTGTCCAAAGCCAGTAATAATATGTTGAGTGATATATCTATTTGGACGATAATCGCCAAACCAAGACCAAGCACCACTAGACATTTGGTTTTGTTCTAGTTTGTTTTTAGCACGTGACAATTCGTTATTCATTTTATTTAAATCGAATAACAACGCAATACGTTTTTTTTGTTCGGTTTCACTTTGCGCATCTCGTAACCAAGGTGTTTCTTGAATTAAAATAGATTTTAATTCTTGATTTTTTTCTAAGTTACTTAATAAAGCATCTGTGTTTTTCCATTGGTTAAACACTTCTTGAATTCTAGGATTCGAGTTTGCAATATGGCTAGCTAGCGCATTTGCATAAAAACGTGAGAAGGTTTGCTCGTTACACTCGTAAGGATATTCCATTAAATATGGTAATGCTTGTACAGCGTACCAAGCTGGATTACTAGTCATTTCTAACGTTAATTTATGGTTTTTAAGTGTTGTTGAGGCATTGTTTTTTAACTTATCTAAGGTAAAAGTTTTTGTTTGATTGCTTCTAATCCACATTGGTAAACTTTCTGTCACTAACATTCTATTGGTTAAAACAGGTAGCGCATTTTGTTCGCCATCGCTATAATTACCAGATTTAGCTATTATTTTATATTGAATAGCTTGCACATCGTCCGTTACATCAATACTCCAAGTTACACTTGTGTTACCTTTTGCACCTACAGTGAATCCTAACTCGTTATAAGCGTTAGATAATTTACCATCTATAGATTCTCCCGATAAGGCATCGAACAACTGAAGCACTGCAACACCTTCTAATTCTTTTTTAGTAAGATTAGATATTTTAGTTGAGATTTTAATTTGATCACCTTGACGTAAAAAACGTGGTACATTTGGTAGCACCATCAATTCTTTTTGAGTTACTGTTGTTAGCGATGTTGTTGCGTTTTCTAATGTTTTAGTATGCGCCAACAATTGCAATTTCCATTTGGTTAATGCTTCTGGAGTTGTAAAACTAAAACTAACTTCTCCTTTTTCATTTGTTTGTAATTGCGGAAAGAAAAATGCTGTTTCTTGAAGGTTTTTACGGATTTTAACACCACTGAAATCTGTTTTTTCTTTTTCGTTGTATTCATTTCCATCATTTTGTGGACTCCATGCTTCATTATTAGCATAGCCAACAGCTAGACCAGAAGCTTTACCTTCTAATTCTTGAACCACGTTTGAGTTAACAGATTGAGATAATTCATCAGCTTGAATCATTTGGTTAGGAGCAGAGGCCATTCTTTGTTTACTCCTTTTCATTCCCATAGCAGTAACAACAACTTCCTCTAAATTGTTTTCATTTAGATGAATTTTAAAGGTGTTTTCTTTATCAATAACAATTGAGTGTGTAATGCCAACATAAGTAAGTATTAATTTGTCTCCTTTTTTTACTGAAATTGTAAAAACTCCATCAAAATCTGTTGTTGTGCCTGTGATTTCACCTTCAACAACAATATTTACTCCTGGAAGTGGTAGGCCATCATTACCATAAACGATACCTGTAACAGTTCCAGCTTTTAAATCTTTATTGTAAGTAGAAACTGTCCTTTTTTGCTGTAGATTTCTCAAGTACTGTTGGTATTGCCATTTGTTATTTAAATCAAGTCCAAACCAGTTTAATTGGTCATAACTTTGCGGTTGCGCATAGCTTTTAAAAGAAACATCTCTATTCACATTAAAACCTGTGTTTCCAAAACTCTTGTAGGCATTACGTCTAAAACGAGAGTAATACGTTGCACGATGAATAGGATTAAAATTCCAACTGTGAGGTTTAAATTCGTCTAAAGACGCGTCGTACATACTTGCTAAAAGCTCTGCAGCTACTTTATCGCCTTTAGGTCCTTTTATTTTAAACTTCCAAGTCTCGTCTGTTCCAGGTTGAAGCCTATCTCTAAATGTTAGCGTTTCAATTTCTAAATCGGTTTTAGGATAAGGCACATTTATTTTAACCGTATTAGTATGAAAGCTATTAAAAGCGGCAAAACTATAATGCACTACAAAACCGCCAAGATCTTTAGAACTTACAGGAATACGAATGGTTTTACTGTTTCTATTTAATTTTACAATTTCTGTTTTAATAATTTTGTGTTCTTTTTCTACGTCTACAGTTACCCAAATATCGTTTGCCGCAGTTGCTAGCGTTAATTCTACGGTATCGTTAGTTGCGTATTGCTCTTTATCTGTTGTAATACGAAACAATTGGTTATCTGCTAAAACAGTGTCTTTATCACTAAACAGTCTCGTTTTTGCTTCATCTTTTACGGCTTGACCAAATTTATCTTTGGTTTCAAGTAGTACAATGTATTCTCCAGGTAGCCACTTTTTAATGGTTCCTAAATCTAGATCTTTTGATTTTTCGGTATCGAATTTTTTATCAAAAACCAATGCTCCTTTTTCCCAGTTTTCAGTTTGGTGTTCGTTTGTAAATGCTTCGTGAGGGAAACGTTGTTTAAATTCGGTTTCTGTAAAATTTTGATAATCTGGAGCAAGCCAAGGTCTTGGACGTAGCACATTATTTGGTGCCTTTAGTTTATAGATTTTAAGCGTCCCTCTTGCTGGCACAAATTCACCATTTAAATTTTTGGTGTCTATTGTAATTTTATGGTCTTTATTGGTTTTGTCCAAACTGTTTTCAATACCAATAATTGCAGTTAAGGAATGATAACCAACATTTACAATTGTTGTTGCGCTTCGTGTTTCTCCATTAATATCTGTAACATCTGCAGTAATTTCGTAATTAAAAATGGGTAGACTTGCTTTGTCTACACTTTCGTCTGGAATGGCTTTAAAGGTAATCTCGTAATTTCCTGCAGCATCTGTAGTGGTTTCGCCTTGTGTAATTTCTTGACCTTGATCTACAGTGTTATTAGGTTGTCTCCAATAATACCAACGTGGATATTGCACATTTCGTTTTACACGATATACCACTTTTGCATCGCTAATAGTAGATCCTGCAAAAGCTAAAGCCTCTCCTGTAACTTTTACACTATCGTTAACTTTTATTGTTTCGGTAATGGGTTTAAAATTGGTTTCGAATTTAGGGCGTTTATATTCTTCAACTTGAATATTAGTATAACCACCATGTGAATATTTGCCTTGCAAACGAATAGAAAAGTTACCTGTTAAACCGCCTTCTGGCAGTATAAATTCTCCTGCAACAGAGCCATAGTCGTTTGTGTTTAATTCGAGTTCTTTTACAATTTCACCATTAACATTAGAAAGCAAAGCTTTTATGTTTTGGTTTGGAAGTACTTCAGACTTGTTGTCTTCCGTTTTTATAGAAATACCTTTAAAATAAACCGTTTGTCCTGGTCTGTATATACTTCGGTCTGTAAAAACAAAGGTGTTGTATCTTGGTTTTTCGTCTTGATTGCGATCTCTATAATAATTATTTATATATAGATTAGAGTAATGCGCAACATCGTTAGAAGTTTCAATTTTTATATTAGCACTGTTATGCCTTTTGCTTGATTTAGTAATGGTTAGTTTACCATTAGAATCTGCAGTTGTGTTTACAGTTTCTACTTCGTCGTTTCCATAAGTGTAATCTATTTCAACTTTAGCATTTGCAATAGGTTCTCCATTATTTCTATCTATAAATTGTAAATATTTTTTTTGAGCATCGTCATACTCCAATAGTGCAATATTGGTAATTTGAACCAATGTATGTGCTTTGAAATTTTCTTTTAAAGCTTTAGTATTAACTGTAATAATATAACGACCATTATCTAATTTAGCTAGTGAGATTTCTGTAGAATGTCTCTGGTAATCTTTTTCGTTTTTAAGAGATGCTTCCCAGCTTTTAAATGGATCTAGTTTTGCAATAAATGTTTCTTGTTCATCACGTCTGTACGTTTTTGTGAATTTTTTGTATTGCTTTTCAGACAGTTTATAAGCCGAAAGGTTAATAGCTTCCAACTCTTTATACGTTACTAAAAGTCTTGCTTCTGTTTGAATAGGAAGTGTAGCTTCTGTTGTAATTTGCAAACTAGGGTTTTCCATGTGCTGCTTTAAGACGCTACACTGCTCAGCACCTTTACTATTTGGAAACTTAGTAATTGCTTTATCGCAAATTGCAATGGCTTCTTTAATTTTCCATCTTACATCTGTATTATTTACAGAGTTGTAAGTCGAGCCTTGCGCATTATAAATAGAGGCTAATTGAAAACTATACAATGCAGAAACTTCGTGTGTTTTATGTTTTTCAATTTCAGTTTTAAGAGCAGCAATGTAAACGTTGTCTTTATCACTAAAAGTAGCATATTGTTTTACAAAATTTAAACGTTCAATATTAGCATCAGCTAAAGCATAAGGTTCTTTGTCTTTTAAATGAAATTTTATAAGTTCTTGATATAGTTTTAAAGCATTAAATTCTAGAGAAGACGTGTCTTTAGATGTAATTCTTAAATTAGCAAATTCATTTGAAGCCGATAAATACTTTGTATCATCAATTATAAATTTATAAGCAGGCTTTGTAATTCTACTTTCTTGGTGTTTGTAGAAAATAAGCGCATTGTGTGCTAAAAAGTCGAATAGACTTGGTCTGTAAATTCTAGAATTCTTTTGTTTATTTATAATAACATCAAAATCCTTTAAATTGGTTTGTTGTAAAATCAATCCGTTATCAAGCGAGTTCTTATAGTGCAAGTGTACCTCTTCAAACAAAGTTTCTAAATCCCATGTTCTAAAATCTATAGTATCTACTTTATCGTTTGTTTTTGTTCTGTTATAAAATTTCCATCTGTTTTGTTGAAAATATTGCCAGTACAAAGTTGCTAAAACATTCTCTAAAACATTTTTAGTAGGTGCTTTACTTATTTTAATTTCAGCTTTAAAAGCATCAATAATATTAAGCTGTGCATCTTCTTCAAGCGTTAGCATAAATTTACTTTTAAACAGCATTATTTTAATAAGTTGTGGCGAATTATTTTCGGCTTTAGCCTTAACTTCAATTTTTTCTAAAGCCTTTAATGCCGATTTTGGCAAACCTTCAACTTCAAAATTTTCAACATCATTCCATAATTTGGAATAGTTGTTGTTTTGTGAGAAAGAAGTATTGGCAAAGAGAATAATCATTAATATGGTAAGTAATTTGTTCATTATTATACATTTTTAAAGCAATATAATTGCAAAGCTTCATTTACAAAACACTAAATGCGTAACACTAGCGTTTGAATGAGTAAACTAAGTCGTTTTAAAAGTAAAGCTTTTATTTTCAACTTAAAATCAAAAACAATACCAATTGATTATTATTTTTGCAGTAACTTATAAATTATGAAAAGCGTATTATTTTTATTATTGTTTTCACCTCTGTTTTTAATAGGGCAAACAAGCCTTCTTGATGCTGAAACATTAATTGTAAGCAAAAAATTCTCTCATGCCGAAACAATCCTAACTTCATATATAAAAGCAAACCCAAACGACTTAAAAGCTACCGAATTATTAGGTGATGCCTATGGTCACCAAAAAAAATGGGACGAAGCCATAAAACAGTATAAGCAGTTAGTGGAAGGGAAGCCAACCGAAGCGAGTTTTCAATACAAATATGGAGGTGCTTTAGGTATGAAAGCCTTAACCATTAGTAAACTAAAAGCTTTAGGGATTATTGGAGACGTAAAAAGCGCTTTTTTAAAAGCTGCCGAACTCGATCCAAAGCACATAGATGCACGTTGGGCTTTAGTAGAATTATATATGCAATTGCCAGGCATTATTGGAGGTAGTAAAAGTAAAAGTTTTAAGTATGCAAACGAGCTCGAAGCACTTTCTAAAGTAGATGGTTATTTGGCTAAAGGTTATATTTATGAGTATGACGACGAACCAGAACTTGCCGAGGAATTCTACAAAAAAGCCATAAAAGAAGGTGGCTCTATTACCTGTTACGATAAGTTGACGAAGCTCTACGAAAAAGAAGGGAAATCTATAGAAGCCATTGCCAATCTTGAGGCAGCACATGTAAAGCATAATCGCAATGCAATGCATTATCAAATAGGTAAAGTGTGCTCAGATTATAATGTGCAGTTAGAAAAAGGTGAGTTTTGCCTAAAAGTATATATCGATAATTATAGTGCTAGAGATGGAGTTCCAAAAGCTTGGGCTTATTACAGGTTAGCAAAAATTTATAGACACAAAAAGGATAAGGCCGAAGCTTTTATTTGGATTAATAAAGCGATTGCAGATTTGCCAAAAATTGATGTTTTTAAAGAAGAAAAAGAAGCTATAAATAATCTTTAATTTTTGGGCGTTACTTAAAGGTCGGGCTTTCACAAGTCGCTATCATAGATGAGCTCCAACAATTGTTCCATCCCTAACGCAGAAATCCTGACATGTCATTACGAGCCTTTTCAATAGAAAAAAAGCGTGGCAATCTGTTAATTAGAATGATTTACTTTCAATTTAAGAGATTGCCACGTCCTTTGTCCTCACAATGACGTGTTATTTTATTATCAGTGAAAACTAGTGAAATTCGTGTCAGAATTAAAACCAATACTTATATTTACTTTTTATTCTAAGACAACTCTATGAACGTACATTTTATAGCCATTGGAGGTAGTGCCATGCACAATCTCGCATTAGCATTACATAACAAAGGATACCAAGTAACTGGAAGTGACGATACCATTTTCGAACCTTCGAAATCTCGATTAGAAGCTAAAGGTTTATTGCCTGAAGTTTTTGGATGGTTTCCAGAGAAAATAACAGCTAGTTTAGATGCTATTGTTTTAGGAATGCATGCTAAAAAGGATAATCCAGAGTTGTTAAAAGCACAAGAACTAGGCTTAAAAATTTATAGTTACCCAGAGTTTTTGTACGAACAATCTAAACATAAAACCAGAGTTGTTATTGGTGGAAGCCATGGAAAAACAACAATAACCTCTATGATTTTGCATGTTATGCATTATCATGATCGCGATGTCGATTATATGGTTGGTGCACAACTAGAAGGTTTCGATGTTATGGTAAAATTAACCGAAGACAACGATTTTATTGTGCTAGAAGGCGACGAGTATTTAAGTTCACCAATAGACAGGCGACCAAAATTTCATCTCTACAAACCAAATATTGCGCTTTTAAGCGGTATTGCTTGGGATCACATTAATGTGTTTCCAACATACGAGAATTATGTAGAGCAGTTTAGCATTTTTGTGGATTCTATAGTACAAGGCGGAAGCATTAATTATAACATAGAAGATGCTGAGGTTAAAAGAGTGGTGGAAGCCAGCGAAAACCAAATTAGAAAATTAGCTTACAAAACTCCAGAATATACAGTCGAAAATGGAGAAACACTTTTAGAAACTCCAGAAGGTCCTTTGCCAATAGAAGTTTTTGGAAAACATAATCTTAATAACCTTGCAGGAGCAAAATGGATTTGCCAACACATGGGAATCGATGAAGACGATTTCTACGAAGCCATTTCAACCTTTAAAGGAGCAAGCAAACGTTTAGAGAAAATTGCAGAAAGCAAAACCAGTGTTGCTTACAAAGATTTTGCACATTCGCCAAGTAAAGTAGAAGCAACAACAAATGCTGTTAAAGAGCAATACGCAAATAGAACCTTAGTGGCTTGTTTAGAGTTGCATACTTATAGTAGTTTAAATGCTGAGTTTTTAAAAGAATATAAAGGCGCTTTAGATGCTGCAGACGTTGCTGTAGTTTTCTATTCTCCACATGCTGTAGAAATAAAAAAACTTGAAGAAGTTACGCACGAGCAAATTGCTAATGCTTTCCAAAGAGACGACTTAATTATTTATACCAATCCAGAAGAATTTAAAGATTTTTTATTTTCTCAGAATTTTGATGATAAAGCTTTATTGTTAATGAGTTCTGGTAATTATGGAGGTTTAGATTTTGAGGCTTTGAAGGCTTTGATTGAGTAGTGTTTTTTGGCTTTCGTTTAACGGTTTTGGCTAAGGTTAGTGTGGGAGTAGATAAATCAGAATTTATCGGAGCTCGCACTAAGTTAGAGCCCTTTTTTAGTTTATTTTTTTGTTTTAAAAGCTAAATCAAAAAGGATTTAGCAACTTAGTAAATATACACAAAACATCGAAGTTAAAATCAAGCCCACATTAATTTTAGCAGGTGTTGTGTTTAGTTTTCTGTCAAACTTCACACTCTTAATATTTTTAAATAATTATTCTACAATTATTTTTTTAGAAGCTTCACCTTTGTTAGTAGTTATCACAACTAAATAAATTCCTTTTGCTAAACTTGAAGTCTTTATATTGGATTCTTTACTTGATCCTACTAATTGCCCAATATTGTTATAGATAGTAAGCTTTTCTAGTATTGTCGAATTCCCTAACTCAATTGTAAATTCATTGGTTGTTGGATTAGGATATAATTTGAATTGACTAATTTCAACATCTAAAATACTTAGCGTATTCGTGACTTCTAATACAACACTAGAAGCGTTATACGTAATATTCCATATATAATTAGAAGGTAAATTAGTTGTGTCAAATGTACCAGTAACTGTATTAGCAGTTAGAATGGTAAACGTATCACCTACAGTTGGTGTAAAACCGTTTAATAAATTTACTGTTAAAGTACCACTTAAACTTGCAATACCACTAGTACCCGAATTTATGGTTAGTTTATCATAAGACGTGGTGCTTTCTAATTCTATTAGTAAGGTAGCGCTATTATGTGTATAGGCATCACTTGTACTAAAGGGACTTATAAAAGTATTTACTCCATAAGCACCTATAGGATTTAATATGCTTCCAGGACTTAATACACCATCATTAGAGAAATTTTCTTCGTGTACACCAGTACCTGAAAGAGTTCCGAAATTATATATAATTCCTGCAGTGGAAAAAGGATGATCGATTAGACCAAAATTATATATAATTCCTGAAGAAGTATTAGTTACGCTTCCATAGTTAGTTAGATTTCCTCCACTAGATATTTCTATAGTTCCATAATTAGTTGTAAAACCTAAATTGTTATATATGAGTCCTGAAATTTTTAGATTCCCATAATTTACTATACCATAATCATTTATAATAGTTCCAATTGAGGTTATGGTTCCATTATTAGTAATAACTAATGTGCCAGAAATATTTGCATAACCATCAATGATCACTTCATCGCCTGAATTTATAGTAGTTCCAGGATATGAAGGTGCCCATTTTGTTACATCTTCCCAAAGACCATTTAAACCTGCACTGGTATAGGTATAAGTTGTTTGGGCAGTTACGGTAAAAGTGGTTAAAAAATAAATTAGGTTAATTAGATATAGTCTATTTCGTTTAAAAAGCATATTAGTCGTTTAATTGCAAATATAAAAAAAGTAATAAAGCTTGAGGTTTTAATTAAACACAATGTTTTATATCATACGTTAAACGAAGTTCGACTATTTTTTTGACAAAGTCAAGTAGAAAAAACGAACCAAACACATCGCCCATAACACTTTAAATCTCTCTTTGTTTTTTCTGATAATGCTTAAGTTTCCTTCTCTCAAGAAGTAATACACTAGTTAGGTTTGCTAATTAAAAAGCCATCTTCAAAACATCTAATATCGTATGCTTTAAAATGGTTTAATAACGAGTCTTTTGTAATAAAGTAAGGTCTGTAAATATTATTGAAGTAGAGTATTTCTTTATTTCCATTAAGTACTTCTTTTTCCATTAAATCTAAATCTTGTTGATAAGTTTCAAGTTCAGGAAAAGGTAAATAATCATTATTTATATTTTTGTAAAACCTTGCTATATCATGAGCGTTACTATATATGTTTAACGAGTCGCTACTTTCTATATATTTAATAACCTCAGAGTTTTTCCATCTTTTTGCTGTATAACCTGTTCCATTATTATAATGATAAATCCACTGAGTACTTGTTCTGTAAATAGCACCACAAAACAATAAAACAAAACCAATTAACACTAAATTATTTAATCGTTTTTTTTCAATTGAAAAATTAAAAACTAATGCAATTAACATTAAAAGTAAAGGGTAAAGGCATGAAAATATTCTATTACTAATAGGAATTCGCGAATCGAAAAAGGTTAGTGCTATAATAATAAATAGAATATAACTTACTATTAGTATAATTATTAGACTTAAATAAGTTTTGCTAATAGCTATGTTTTCTTTTATTAATTGAAGAGTTGTTGTAATTTTTGAGCTAGCCAAGCCTACTATTATTAAAAAAAGAAATGCAATACCAATAGGTATAGTAGAAATAATCCATTTAGCCATAACTTTAAAAATAGATATTAGCTGTAACCAACTTATTGGATGAAATTGAAATTCTCTAATGCTTTTAGAAGTGTCCATTCCTTTGTAATAGAGCAACCATATTAAAAATAAAAAAGAAGTTGAAATTATATATATACCTAGCGTTTTAAATTTGTAACGAATGCTTTTAGGCTGTATAAATAATAAATAGAAACAAAATCCAGCTAAAAAACCAATGCCTGCATATCGTGTTAAAATTAATAGACTAGAGAGCAAACCAGATGCTATTAAGTATTTTATTTTGTTGTGCTTTACCCATTTTAGAAAAAATAATATAACTAGTAACAGTAAGGTTAAAAAGAGGCCTTCGGTAAGTAGAAACCTGTGCCTTAAAGTAGCCCATGAAACAACTAAAATTATAGGCAGTAATATCTTGTAAGTATATTTAAGGTTAACTGCTTTTATTATTTGGAAATAAAGAATAGGTAAACTAAATATTAGTACTGCATTAAGGTACAATGCAGATAATTGAATGTTTGCAAGTGTGATTTTAGAAACTAAAGCTAGTAGTATTGTGTAGAGTGGTGGCCAATGGCTTACAAATACACCATACTCATTTACAACACCATTACCTTTTAGAATACTTTCGGCTGTAAAAATATAAGAAACCGAATCTGGAGATAAACCAAGCTTATAAGGGAAAGTGAAATATATAAAACCTATTAAAGATACTATAGATGTTATTATTGCTGCGTGCTTTGCTTTCATAATTACATTCTTAAATAGTCCAATGTTTTACTATCATATTTCGGAGAATATTTAATGATACTTTCTTTTTTGTTAAATAACAGAACACTTTCCAGTCTTTTTATAACCGATATAAAAACGCATTCTTTATTGTAAACTGAAATTAGTATTGCTGATTTTTTAGCACTCATAGTTTCGCGAATTTACTACTTATATAATATATAAGAACACATTTTTATACTCTTAAAATACTAAAAAGCTAAATATAAACGTTAATGCAGAAACCAACCTAACTAAAAAAAATACTACACAATTACCTTTTTTAAATATACAAACCAATTAAACTTAAATTAAAATGAAACGTTCACTTTTTTACTTGTGCATATTAGCGCTGTTTTTTTCATGTTCTTCAGATGAAGAAGAAAACACTGTAGAATCTCAATCTAATTTTTATGGATTAGAAGTTGGGAACTCTTGGAATTATAAAATTTACCAACGTAATTCTCAAACTCAAACATTAGAATATTATGGTGTTGACCAAGACATTTCTGTAGTAGGTACTGAAAATTTATTTGGTAATATTTATTATAAAATAAAAGTTGTTACCTCTGGTGTTGAGAATAATAGTTTTGACACTCCTAATGGAGAAGTTTTTCAATATAGAAGAATTGAAGGAGACACATTACTTAATGAAAATAATTTCGCTCTTTTTGTGAATGATAATTTTACAGAGCGTTTAATATCTGAAGAGGATTGGGGAGATATTTATCATCAAACTCTAGAAGAATTAGCGACAATAGAAGTTGATGCTGGAGAATTTATATGTGCAGAAATGTTAGAGTTTGGTAAAAATCCTGAAGGAGAACAACTTCCAGGTGTAAACCATATTTATTATGCAGATGGTATTGGATTAATTTCTTATTCAGTTTCATATTCAAATGCAAGTATTACTATTTATAAAACAGTTCTTAACTCTTATAACATTCAATAAATATGAAAAATATTCTTTTTTTAATAAGCTCCTTTGCACTTTTACTTTCTTGTAATTCTAACGATGATGATATTACAGAGCAGCAAGTTGATAATACTTCATTTTACGCTTTAAAAGTAGGCAATACATGGAATTATAAGCATTACGATTATAATGCAGATACAGAAGAATTTATAGATACTGGAATTTCTGAACAAGTAGAAATAACAGGAAAAGAAACAATTTATAATGATGAGTATTTTGTTATTAAAACAACGACCGTTGGAAACGATAATACTTTGAATTATTTCCCTGACAACGGAGTTAAAATCACCTACAACAGAGTCTATGAATATAGTTTAGTTGCAGAAACAAATCGCTTAATTTTTTACACCAATAATTTTGATGAAACTATGTTAGCATTTAGCGATGGATACTTTAGTAAAATAAATCCTGAGGCTCTAATTCGTTCTGTAAATGCAGGAGATTTTAATTGTCTAGAGATGGATATTTATAGAAAAAATGATGCTGGCGAAATTATAGGTAATAGATCTAAACGATATTATTCTGATGGTATTGGATTGATTAATACAATATCTATAAGGCCAACTCAAAACCGTTTAACAGAGAAACGCTTGGAATCTTATTCTATACAATAATTAAAAGATCCTATCTAAGAATTTTTTAACACTATCTTGGTTGGCACGAACCAACTCTGCTCTTGCACTTCTAACATCTTTTGGGTGCTTATCCTGAGAAAGTTTAAACTTGCCTTCCCAAGAAGTAATATCAATTTCAAACATTTTAATATAGTTGAGGTTGGCATCTAATCTTGGATTATCTACATCTAAAACATACTTGTGATCTGGCGCTTCTAGAAATTCAGTCATTTTTATAAGAGAATCTTTTAAAGCATCTGTACTTTCAATAGCATTTACTTTCCCTTTTAAATGTACACGAATATAGTTCCAGGTTGGCAATTGCGTTGTACTATAAATACTTGGCGAAATATAACATTGTGGACCATAAAATAATATGGTTAAATCGTTATTGTCTTTTAGTAATTGGGTTTGAGGATTGTAGATGTCTATATGCCCAACCAATTTACCATCATCAAAAATTAAAGGTAAATGTGTAATTAAAGGCACGTTATCTTTTACAGAAATTAAAGTAGCTAAAGGATAGGTTTTAATCACTTCTATTATGTGATTTCTATCGTTGTCTTGATGGTGTTTTGGTGGATAATTCAAAAGATAGTTGTTATTCCTGCGAAGGCAGAAATCTTATTGTTTTAAAGTTAAACTTTATAATGCGACTGAAATTTACAATAATTTATCGTTTTTAAATGTGATGTTTTAGTTTTTCATATTAAAAAAACCAAATGTATACGCTTCAATATAAAGTCGTTAAAAAAATGTAGATTTACTAAATGACAGAAAAAAGCACTTCATTTTCTATAAAAAACTGGTCTCAAGACGATCAACCAAGAGAAAAGTTGCGAGATAAAGGCAAAGCAACTCTAAGCGATGCAGAGTTGGTTGCTATATTAATAGGTTCTGGAAACAGAGAGGAAAGTGCTGTTGCTTTATGTAAACGTATTTTAGCGAGTGCAGAGAATAACTTAAGCGAACTAGGTAAACTATCTATTAAACAACTTATGGAGTTTAAAGGTATTGGTGAAGCAAAAGCCATTTCTATAGTTGCAGCTCTAGAATTAGGAAGGCGTAGAAGAGGAGGAGAGGCTTTAGAACGTAAAAAAATAACATCAAGCAAATCTGTATTCGAACTCATGCAACCTGTAATAGGCGAGTTGCCACACGAAGAATTCTGGATTGTATATTTAAATAATTCTAATAAAGTTATTCAAAAAAACCAATTAAGTAAAGGTGGTATTACAGGTACTTTGGTAGATGTTCGCTTGGCACTAAAAATAGCTTTAGAAGTTGGAGCTATAGGCATTATTTTGGCTCATAATCATCCTTCAGGAACTTTAAAACCAAGTCAAGCAGATAAAGATTTAACAGCGAAACTAACAATAGCAGCACAAAGTTTAGACATTAAAGTATTAGATCACTTAATTATTACCGAGAGCGCTTATTTTAGTTTTGCCGATGATGGTATTCTTTAGAATTCTAAATTCTAAAAAAATTTTGCTGAAACAAATCTAGTTTTTCAACGATTGCGGTTGGAATTTGGTATTTTTAACCTTTTAGAATCTACCATTACCTATGTTATTAGTTTACACTCATAAAATTACACCAAGATTACGCTACACGTTTAAGCAAATTTGTACGCGAATTTTGGGCATACCTGTGAGTTTTACTACTACAGTCGAAGATTTTATTGCGCATGATAGTTTAAAAATGTCTTATTCAAGACAGCCTTTAGGAAACGAATTTTTTATTCGCTCTCAAGAGTTGCTTTTCGAGCAAGGTTTAAGTGATGTCGAAACCAAAGTAAGCGATTGGGAGGAAACAAAGTGCTTTTTCCCAAATGGAGAACAAAGCGCTTTACCATTCGATATTTTTGCAGCCTCTTTTTATCTATTGAGCCGTTACGAAGAGTATTTACCACATGTAAAAGATGAGTTTGGTCGTTTTACAGCCGAAGAAAGTTTGGCATATAATAATGGCTTTTTAAGAGCACCAGTTGTAGATATTTGGTCTTTTAAATTTAGAAAAGCTTTAGAAATACAATTTCCCGAATTTCTATTTCCAGAACGACACTATAAAATAACACCAGTAATAGATGTGCCATCGGCTTATAGTTATAAGTTAAAAGGCATTATGCGAACAATTGGAGGAACGTTTAGTGACTTATTTCGCTTTAGATTAAAGAATATTTACAAACGTTATTCTGTTATTTTTGATTTTCAGCATGATCCTTTCGATACCTTTAAATACATTATTAATAAACAAAAACAAGTTAAAGATAAGTTTATATTTTTCTTTCTAATTGGAGATTTGTCGACTTACGATAAAAACATAAACGTCCAGAAAAGTAAATTTGTATCACTAATTAAACAAGTAGGAGACTACTCTAAAATAGGATTAAAAGCTTCTTATTTCGCATTAGACAATCTCTCGATTCTTAAAACCGAAAAATTAAGAATGGAGTCGATTATTAATCAGGATTTATGCGCATCTAGACAATCTTATTCTAAACTTAATCTTCCAGAATCTTATAGAAACCTTGTAGAGTTAGAGATACCTGAAGATTTTACAATGGGTTATATTAATCATATTGGTTTTAGAGCAGGTACTTGTACACCATTTTTCTTTTACGATTTGGATTACGAAATACAAACACCTTTACGTATTAATACCTATCATGTTCTCGATTATGCTTTGTTAAAATACCAATCGACTTTAGATAAAAAAATGCACTTAAATAAAATTATTAAAGCTGTTAAAAATGTGAATGGCGAGTTTGTTTCTGTGTTTCATAATTATACCTTTGGAGCATCAGTAACATGGAAAGATTATAAAGAGCTTTTTAATATTATATTAGATTCTACAGATGGTAAATAAAATAACAGATGTCTTTTTCGATTTAGACCACACACTTTGGGATTTCGATAAAAATTCGGCATTAACCTTCGAGATTATTTTTAAAAAAAACAATGTTGTTGTGGATTTAGAGCATTTTTCTGAAATTTATCAGCCCATAAATTTAAAATATTGGAAACTATATAGAGAGGAGAAAGTTTCTAAAAACAACTTACGCTATGGAAGACTTAAAGAGTCTTTTGATGCCTTAGAAATAGTTGTTCAAGACAATGTTATACATCAGTTGTCTATAGATTATATCGACTATTTAACAACACACAACCATGTGTTTGATGGCACAATTGAAATACTTGATTACTTAAAGTCAAAATATAAATTGCATATAATTACCAATGGTTTTGAAGAAGTGCAACAAATAAAATTAGACAAATCTAAAATTGCGCATTATTTCGATACCGTTACAAGTTCTGAAGCAGTAGGTGTAAAAAAACCGAATCCTAAAGTATTTAATCATGCTTTAAAAATGGCTAACATTACAAAAGAAAATGGTATAATGATTGGTGATAACTATGAAGCCGATATTCTTGGCGCATTAAATATGGGATTGGATGCTATTTGTTATAACTACCATAATGTAGCATTAGAAAACGAAATAAAAGAAGTCAAGCATTTACTTGACTTAAAGAAATACTTATAAATATTATTATAAATGCGCGTGTTCAATGCATTAATCATTTAAAAGAAATGATTAATAACAAAAAGCATGTGACCATTAAAACCAATAAATAGATAGACATGAAAAAAATAGTTTTAATTTTACTAGCGTTAGTGGCTTTAACTTCCGTTTCTGCACAACAAAGTCTTAACGATTATAAATATATTATAGTTCCTAAGAAGTTCGACTTTTTAAATGAGGCAGACGAATACAGATTAAACTCTCTAACCAAATATCTTTTTGAAAAGCAGAATTTTGAAGCCTTAATGGAAGGTGAAACTTTGCCAAGTGATTACGCCAAAAACAATTGTCTTGGTCTAAAAGCAGATGTTATAAAAGAATCTAATTTGTTTAAGTCAAAGTTATCGGTACAATTAACAAATTGCCAAAACGAAGTGATTTACACGAGTATACAAGGAGAATCTAGAGAGAAAAACTATAAAGTTGCATATAATCAAGCCTTAAGAAATGCTTTTAAAAGCATTGAAAAGGTTAATTATAGTTATAATGCTAAAAACGCAATAAAAACAGAAAATGTTGCTCAAGTAGTTGAAGAGGAGGAGCAAGTAGAAATTGAGAAGTTAAAAGAAGAAATTAAAGTTTTAAAAGAAGAAAAAGCAGCTATCGTAAAACAACCAGCTGTAGTAAAAGAAGTTATTAAGGAAACTGTTTCCGATTCACCATTACCACAAGCTAACAATAATTTTGATGTTTTATATGCTCAAAAAACACCAAATGGATTTCAGTTAGTTAATAAAACACCAGAAGTACTTTACAAGATTAGAGAAACAGGAATGTCTAATGTTTATTTGGTTGAAGGAAAAAATGCAATACTATATAAATTAGATGCAAATTGGGTTTTAGAGTATTATGAAAACGGAAAATTACAAACTAAAATAATACATATTAAATTTTAGGATAACATTAAAAGACTAAAATTAATACCCATACTTTTCTTTCCAACGCGATTTTAAAAAATCGCGTTGTGCATTTTCTCTAGCATTATTACCTGGTTCGTAAAGTTTAGTATTAATAATTTCTTGAGGTAGAAATTCTTGAGAAGCAAAATTACTCTCGTAGTTATGCGAATATTTATAGTTTTCACCATACCCAATCTCCTTCATAAGTTTTGTAGGCGCATTTCGCATTGCTAAAGGCACAGATAAATCACCTGTTTGTTTTACTAACTGTTGTGCATTGCCAATAGCCATATAGGCAGCATTGCTTTTTGGAGAACATGCTAAATAGGTTGCACATTGGCTTAAAATAATTCGTGATTCTGGATAGCCAATTGTCGAGACTGCTTGAAACGTGGTATTAGCCATTACCAAAGCCGTTGGATTTGCATTACCAATATCCTCACTAGCTAAAATTAATAGACGTCTCGCAATAAATTTCACATCTTCGCCACCTTCAACCATTCGCGCTAAATAATAGACAGCAGCATTTGGATCGCTACCTCGAATAGATTTTATAAAAGCCGAAACAATATCGTAATGTTGCTCGCCAGTTTTATCGTAACGTACAGTGTTGTTTTGTACTTTCTCTAAAACCAATTCGTTTGTAATTGTTATTTTATCTGAAGCTTCAGAGCTTACAATAAGTTCAAAAATATTAAGCAATTTTCTTGCATCACCTCCAGAAAGTCGCAATAAAGCATCTGTTTCTTTAAGTTTTATCTTTTTTTTAGATATTTCCACATCGGTATCTATTGCACGTTTTAAAAGCACCTCTAAATCCTTTTTATCAAACGGCTTAAGTATGTAAACCTGACAACGTGACAATAATGCAGGAATCACCTCAAAACTTGGGTTTTCGGTTGTTGCTCCAATTAAAGTTACCCATCCTTTTTCTACAGCTTGCAAAAGAGAATCCTGTTGAGATTTACTAAATCTGTGAATTTCATCTATAAAAAGAATCGGATTTTTAGTAGTAAACAAACCACCACTTTGTTTTGCTTTTTCTATTACTTCACGCACATCCTTAACACCAGAACTAATAGCACTCAATGTATAAAAAGGTCTACCAGAAGTTTCTGCGATAATATTAGCAAGAGTAGTTTTACCTATTCCTGGAGGTCCCCAAAAAATCATAGAAGCAATCATGCCTAAATTAATTTGCTTAGTTAGGGTTCCGTTTTCACCAACTAAATGTGCTTGGCTAACGTAATCTGCTAATGTTTTGGGTCTTAATCTTTCGGCTAAAGGAATATTCATAAAGTAAAATTAAACATTTTTTTATGTTATGGCGTGCCTTTTTTGCTCATACTTCACAAAAAAGTCAGGCTCTCACTACTCAATCTTTTGCTAAGCAAAAGGATTTCAAACAAACCGTTCCATCCTTCACGCAACTGACATTGTAACACCATTTTAATTATTGGATTACAAATTGCTATATTTATTGCAATATGAAAAAACAAGAACAGCCTTTCACATTTACTTTAGATACACTTTTGTATCCATTACTGTTTGTGCTATTAATCTGGTTGGTGTTTGCAATAGAAATACGTTTTGGTTTACGTTTCAATAAATATGGTGTGTATCCTCAAACCTTAAAAGGTTTGCGAGGTGTTTTGTTTAGTCCGTTTATACATTCAGGAATCAAACATTTATATTCTAATACCATTCCTCTATTTGTGCTGTCTTCGGCATTATTTTATTTCTATAAACCAATTGCCTTTAAAGTGGTAATCTACGGTGTTTTAATTTCTGGTTTTATAACATGGCTAATAGGAAGGCCATCTTATCATATTGGAGCTAGTGGTTTAATTTATGTATTATTTAGCTTCAATTTTTTTAAAGGTATTTTTGCTAGACACTACAAATTAATCGCTTTATCACTAGTCGTTGTGTTTATTTACGGAAGTATGTTTATGTATGCTTTCCCAATAGACGAACAGATTTCTTGGGAAGGGCACACTGCTGGCTTAGTTACAGGTTTTATATTTGCATTATTTTTTAGGAAAGAAATAGCCAAACCAAAACGCTATAATTGGGAAGACCCAAATTATAATGAAGAAGAAGATCTTTTTTTAAAACATTTTGATGAAAGCGGGAACTTTATAGATTTGCCTCCAGAGAATGAATGGTTCTCCGAAACATCTGAAATATCTAGAGAAATTTCAGAAATCAATTATATTTTTAAAGAAAATAAGGAAGAGTTATAGACGTTGTCTTACTGCTTCATATAAAAAGGCACCACAAGCAACAGAAACATTTAGTGATTCTATTTCACCTAATAAAGGTAATTTAGCTTTAGCATCTACCAGTTTTAATACCGAAGGATTAATTCCACGACCTTCACTTCCCATAATGATAGCACAAGGTTCTTTAAAAGATACATCAAAAAGTGTGTCATCAGTTTTTTCTGTAGCTGCAATTACTTTTATGCCACATGCTTGCATGTGAAACATCGCATCTTTAATATGATCGACTTTACAAATAGGGACTTTAAAAACAGCTCCAGCACTTGTTTTTATAGTGTCTCCGTTTATTGGAGCTCCACCTTTTTTCTGTATTACTATTCCATGTACACCAGTACATTCTGCAGTTCTAATAATTGCTCCAAAATTTCTAACATCACTAATTTGATCTAGTAGAAGGAATAGAGGAGTAGCGCCACTTTCAATTGTTTTTTCAACTAATGTATCTAAATCGTGAAATTCAATTGGTGATATTTGGGCTACAACACCTTGATGGTTGTTTTTAGTAAGCCTGTTTAACTTTTCTATAGGTACATAAGAAGAATTTATTCCTTTCTGTCTCAACAGTGCCTCGAGCTCGTTAAATAACTCGCCTTTAAGGCCTTTTTGTAAAAAAATCTTATCTATTGTTTCTTTAGCATTAATTGCTTCAATTACTGCTCTTAAACCAAATATTTGTGTGCTATTTTCCATTGGTGTAAAGGTATAAAAAAGAGCCTGATATAAATCAGGCTCTAAGATATATATTGAGGAATAATTATTTTTTTATTATTTTTTTAGTAATTGACCCATCATCTGTGCTTATTTTAATTAAATATAACCCAGAAGCTATTTTTTCAAACCTAATAGTTTTAGTGTTTGTTACTTTTTTTAAAAGCTGACCAAATATGGTATAAACCTCTAGACTATTAATTGTTTTTGGATAATCAATAGTTAAATAATCTAATATAGGATTAGGATAAAGTTTGATACTTGTTTCATCTAAAGAATATTCTGAAACAGTAAGTAAATTACAATTACTTAAATCTGGATTAGCCTCTATTGGGTTTCCAGGTGTTAAATCTCTTCCATTAAAAGCTGGATAGTCAAATGAGAATTTTTTCGCTCTAAAAGTAAAATTTCCTGAAGAAACATCGCCTTGCGATAAAATACCATTAGAAGTATCAGGATTAACATACTCCCAAACTATTGTATTGTTTATATCAATTTCAAAAAAGTAACCAGAATCACCATCACAAATTAAAGTATTGCCATTAGGCAAACGTTGAGCACTTGAAAGAATCGATGAAAAAAAATCTGTAGGAGTTGGCGAAGTATAATTCCATTCAGATGAATTAGGACCATAGCCAGTAGAATTATTATATAAATACACACCTGATGAAGTGGTAGGAGGATCGATAATCTCTACAGAAGAATACCCAACAGAGTTACCGTTATTAAACACTAGAATTTTACCTTCATCTGTTAATGTATCTGCAATCCAATGTGGATAGTGCTGACCATCTAATTTACGGTTTGTACTATTGCCTTTACCATAAGCTTCTGGGTTTCCCCATCTATAAAGAAAATCACCACCTTTACCATAGATACCACCAGTATGTGAAGACGATTCTTGTGTTGTTGTAGAATGATCTATTATATAGATCTCACTGAGCTTTCTACTACTTAGTATTATCTGATCTAAAGTTTCATTGTACTGTATTGAATTAATATGTAACCAATTTGCTACTGGATTATCATAGTTAAGAAAGTTGATATCTAACAGTTGCGGATTGTCTGCAACAATACCGTAATTATCTTTTAAAGGATCATAATCTTGAACAAGGTGGTCCTTAATATTCCATTCCCAAATAATATTCGCTTGATTAGTACCTACAGGTTGTAATTCAATAATTTGTTCATTAAAAAGTTTTCCATCACTTAATAATAATGGATCTCTCCCAGCTTGCACAGCCTCTAAAGTTTCCATTGTTGAAACCGCTAGTACAAGTATATTACCATTTGGTAACGGATAAATATCATGGTGTTGAGAAAAATTTGGAGAGGAATAAGTATACTCCCATAAAAGAGTATTATCCCAATCAAATAACTCTAGTTTACCACCTACACCACCAAAGTTAATGTCGGAATTAGTTATTTTCCCTGTTCTTAAAAGATTACCATTCTCTAAAAGGTAAGCTGAAGCTCCAGGAGTGTAATTACTTGTCCATTGGTTTATTACTTGTCCACAATTATCAATAAGGTAAGTTTCATTTGAGCTTGATGGATAAAGTAAAGTGAGTCCATCGAAAGATTCAGGAGTATTTGTTAGTGTTCCAACTGTGTTTTGAGAAAAAGAACTCAATGAAATTAGAATAGTTAAAATTGTAAAAAGAACTTTTTTGGTCATCATTTCTTAAATTAAAAAAAGCCATCTCTAGGAGATGGCTTTTAAAATATTGTAATTATAACTAATAATTAGTTACATGCATCAGAACCACTTACAATTACTCCAGCTGTTGGAATAGGTCCGTCAGAATAAACTGTACCATCTGGAGAAGTAATTACATAATTGTTTTCACTTTCCCATCCTGGTCCATTACCAGTTCCTCCACCAGAAACATAAGTAATTGAGAAGTCTACTGCATCTTGAATAGCAACATCAATTACTTGAGTTTCAGATCCAGTTACGCCATCTAAATTTTCAGCAGCATAAGTTGAAATGTCACCATTAGAATTTACTTCGATGTAACCACCATTCCATCCGTCACCGTATGTATCAGTCATTTCAAAAGTCCAATTACAAGTTACATAATCTACAAGAGTAAATGTTATTTCTTGAGGAGTAGAATTTGCATTTATAACAGGATCTCCAATTCTTAATGTAAAAGTTTCAGTAGGTTCAACTGCTAAATCTCTGTGAATAGTAACTGTTCCAGTTACCATCTCTGCAGATCTGCTACCAATATAAATAGAATGATCAAAATCGAAATCTTCACCCTCTGTAGCTGTTCCTCCTACTAATGTAACAGGCACATACGTATCAACAATTTGTGCAGCAGATAATTGAGCAGTATATGAATAAGTCATATCTGTCTCTACTATATTTACTTGATTACCAAAAGGGATAACGTAGTTTACGTTTACATCTTTTGCAACCATCGTACTATTACCAGTACCATCATCATCAGAATCGCAGCTTGCGAACACTAATAAAGCTAATACTAATAAGGACGAACTTAATTTTATTTTTTTCATAATTGTTTCTATTTAATAAATTATATTCTTACGTAAGTTGATGTATAACTAGAAGCAGCCCAAGTAAAGAAGGTATTTGTGTTATCTAGTGTTAAAACACCTGAGTTTTGATCCCAAGAACCACCAGTAATACAACCAATACCATTACTTCCACAATATTGTGCTCCTTCTGTTGAAGTAACTATACCTCCACAACCAACTTCAATAGTACCAGGATTAACAAAAGTAGTATTTGAAGAACAGAATTGTAATAAACCACCATCAGCTTGACTTAAAGCCCAAGTACCATCAGAGTTTTGGCTAATTGTAACCATTTCTGAAGATGCACAAACAGTATTTGTCATAACATAAGTTCCAGTTAAGTCAGAAGAACAATTTAAAGTTAGATTAAAACGACCTTGATTATCAAATTGATAAACCTGTCCATCTGTTTTAACAACTTGAACTACAAACTTTACAACATCACCAATACGTAGATCCGATTCTGTTAAACCACTTCCTTGTAAGAATTCAGCGATTGAACTTATTGAAACATTTAAAGGCAATGTAGTAGATTGAGCAACTACAGATATTGTACCGTTATTTATTTGTTTCGTTATTTTAACTTCACTAACAGTACTTAAATCGCCAGCAACTAATAATACATTTAAATCTAAAGCAGCTTCAGATACTGTTACAGGTGCATCAGCTATCGGAGTACCCGTTTCAGGCGAACCTAAAAGAGCTCCAGATGATTGAGTTGATACATCAACTAGAAAACCTGCATTTCCTGAAACTTCTATTGCCTCAGAATAATCGTCTGTACAACTAAACACCATAAGTGCTATTGTAAGTAATCCTAATAATTTTTTTATGTTTTTCATGTTTTTCTTTTTTTTAAAATTATTGCCAGAATAATGTAGAATCTAAAGCATCTCCATTATTTAATGTTGCTTTTGCAGCATTATAACTAGCTGCGTTTAAAGACGCTTCTGTCGTAGGATAATACAATCTAGTTGGAATAGATGGTAAGTCACCGTCAACAGCAGGTGTTAAAGCAGGGAATCCTGTTCTTCTCCATTCTGTCCAAGCTTCAAAACCTTGACCAAATAATGCAATCCATTCTTGAGTTGCAATTTTTGCTCTTGCATCAGTTTGACTACTAAAAGTAATCGCAGATGAATAAGCTCCAGCACCACCAATAGCGTTAAAGTCGAAACTAGCTGCTATTCCTTGATCCATAAAAGTTTTTGCAGCAACCATACCACCACTAATTTTTCCTTCATTAGCCGCTTCAGCCATTAAAAGGCTTAACTGCGAGTAAGATAACATTACTCCAGGTAATGTAGGGTCTAAGTACTTATCTCCTAATGGACTAATATTTCCATAAGTGTAACCTAAAGTTTCACTAGGTAAATTTAAATATCCTGCTGGTTTACCAACAATATCACCATCTGCATTTAATCCTGCATAAACTGATAATCTTGGATCACCTAAGCCCGTTAAAATATCTACTACAGCAGAAGAAATTTTATATTCTGGTCTATTACCAAAAACGATAGTTTCAAAAATTGGGTTAGCATCAGGATCTAAGTCTGTATACACTAATTGTGCATTATCCGCATTAGATGAAAACATCTGACCTTCATTTACTAAAGCTTGTAGTTCACTATTAGAACCATTGCTACGCATTAATGCTTTAAATTTTAATGAATTCCCTAATTTTTGCCATTTACTAGCATCTCCAGAATATAATAAATCTGAAGTTGCTACTATTTCACCAGTGTTAGCTGCTAATAAAGCATCTGCTTGGTCTAACATAGAAAGAATACCTGCATATACTTCTTCAGAAGTACTGTAAGCTGGTTGTTCTACTGCTTCGTTTAATGCTTCAGCAAATGGAATTGGACCATATAAATCTGTTAATATTTGAAATGAATTTGCTTGAATTATTAGAGAAACTGCTTGTAAATTTGAGTTTCCTTCTTCTCCAGCTAATTCATACATTGATTTAGCATCACTTAATACAGAAGCATATAATACGTTCCATATTCTATCTATAGAACCTCTTCTTGGAATATAACGAGCTTCATCATTATATTGAACTTTAGACCAGTGTTGAGCCCAACACTCTCCCATATCTCCACTTCCTTGTACGAGATACATTTCATTTTGATTAATTCTAATCAAATTACCTAATAATAAATGCGCAGGTATAACTGTAGCATTATTAGGGTCTGTATTTACTTCTTCAAAATCTTGATCACAGCTAAAAACAGCTAGTGATAAAAACATTAGAAGGATTAATTTTGTGTTTTTCATGTTATTTTTTTTTTAAAATGATAAGTTAACGTTAAATCCAATAGAACGAGCAGATGGTATTTGACCAAATTCTTGCCCTTGTTCTCCGTTACCACTACTGAAACCAGTCTCTGGATCAATATGTGGAACATTAGAATGTAGTATTGCTAAATTTCTACCTACTACTGCAAATTTAGCGTTAGAGATAAATGTTCCTTTAAGTAAACTTTGAGGTAAAGAATAACCAATTGATACAGATCTTAATTTAACATAAGATGCATCAAAAATTGCACTTTCTTCAACACCGTTACCAAAAGCATTTTGGTTAAATAATTTAGCAGTAGTTACAACGTTGTTTTGAACATAACCTCCAGAACCGTCTGACATTACACCATTACCAACAACACCAGTTTCTCTTCCTTCTAAAGTTTCTTCTAAAGTACCAGCATATCTACCCCAAGCGTAAGACATACTATGTACATCTCCTCCTATTTTGGCATCAACTAATGTATTTAATGTAAAACCTTTATATTGCATATTAAGACTTACACCACCAGTCCAGTCTGGAGCAATATCTCCTAAAACTTTATAAGTATCATCTATTTTAGGTAATCCATTCTCATATATTACTTGACCAGAGTCGTTTCTCTCGAAACCACGACCTACAAGAACACCATAAGGTTGTCCAGGTCTTGCTTCAAGTCTAACTCCCCATTGGCTACCTAAAATGTAAGAATCAAGTCCTCCTAAAGAAACTACTTCGTTTTTGTTTTTAGCCCAATTGAAATCAACACCTAATTTGAAATTGTCATTTTCAATAACTGTAGCTCCTAAAGATAACTCAATACCTTTATTCTCCATTTCACCTGCATTTTTCCATGCGCTTGTAACACCTGTTGAAGCAGATAACTGTATTGGTAATAATAAATCTGTACTTAACTGATTGTAGTAAGTAGCACTAAATTTAATTTTACTATTAAACATTCTAACATCTATACCAGCTTCATAACCAGTTACAGTCTCAGGAGTTAATGTATTACTAAATCTTGTGTTAGGTGTTGATGCTTGATTACCAAAAGCATTATTAGATAATCCGTAAGTTTGGTTTAAGTTGTATGGTCCTAATGCACCTGTACTACCAACTTTAGACCAACCACCTCTTAATTTAAGATAATCAATTTTAGCTCCATCCAATTCTACCATATCTGATACAATTGCAGATAAAGAAACTGAAGGATAAAAGAATGAATTGTTTGCTACAGGTAATACCGAAGCCCAATCATTTCTTCCTGAAAATTCTAAAAATAAATAATCATTATATCCTATAGAACCAAATCCGTAAACACTATTAATACGTCTTTCAGATGAATAGTTAGAATAAGTAGGTGTGGCACCTGTTAAAATGTTAGATAAATTATATAAACCAGGAAGCTCTAATCCAGGAGCACTACCAATTAAAGAAGAATAATTTCTTTTCATTCCATTAGTACCTGCATTAAGAGATAGTGTGAAGTCGTCAGATAAATCTGTATTATAAGATAATAACAGTTCTATGTTTGCTTCAGTATAATCTCTTTTTACCTCTGTGTAAGCTCCGTCTGGAGACTCATTTGATCCTTTTGCTTTAATAATACTTTCTGCTTGAGCATATTGATCTCTACTGTATTTTGCTGTAGCACTAAATTTGTCAGAGAAATCGTAAGTGAAATAAATGTTTCCTACATAACGATTTTTTGCAAATGTATTCCTATTGTTTTCTAAAATCCAATAAGGATTATTTTGGAAATTATGATTCCAGTTTAAAGGTGTTCCTGCAGCTGCAGTATTAGAAGGCGCTAAAGGGAAGTTTCTCCAATCTCTTAAATCAGAAAAATTCACTTGTCTAGCAGACCAGATAAATTGTTGCATTGGGTTTTCGTTGTTATAACCACCTGTTGGTAAGTTATCACTTTCAGAGTTAATATAACTCATAGACATACCTCCGTGAAATTTCTTTCCTAAATCCATTTTACCGTTAAATCCAAGATTTAATCTGTTTAATTCAGTAAAAGGCACCATTCCATCTTGTTCACTTTTTCCTAAAGAAAATCTCATTGATCCACCTTGACCACCTTTAGTAACACTAATACTATTACTTAAAGCTACTCCTGTATCGAAAAAGTCTTTAACGTTATCTGGGTTAGATACCCATGGTAATGCTTGTCCTCCATTTAATTGAGAGTTCCATTGAACAAATTCAAGTCCAACGTCTAAAGCAGGTCCCCAACTTTCATCAACACCATCACCAATTCCTCCACTAGCACCATCTACAAATTCAAAATAGTTTGTGTCTCCACCTTGACCATAAGAATTTTGGTAACTTGGAAGTTTTAGAGGGTTAGAAAAAGTTGCATTAGAGTTAATATTTACGCTAAATGAACCATCTTTATTACCTCCTGATTTAGTTGTAATAACAATTACACCATTAGCACCACGAACTCCATATAATGCAGCAGCATTAGGTCCTTTTAAAACCGAGATTGATTCAATGTCATCAGGATTAATGTCTGCAGCTCCATTAGGTAAATCTCTACCTCCACCAGAACCGGCAGAACTATAACTAGAATTGTCTAATGGTACACCATCAACAACAAATAGAGGTTGGTTGTTACCAGTAATAGTAGAGTTACCTCTTAATACTATTCTTGAAGAAGCACCTACACTACCAGAACTGTTAGTTACTTGAATACCTGCAGCTTTACCAGAAAGTGCATTTACTAAGTTTCCTTCTCTAGCTTCAGTAAGTCCATCACCTGATACTTTTTGAACAGAATAACCAATTGCTTTTTCAGCTTTCTTGATACCAAGGGCTGTAATTACAACTTCTTCAAGTTGATTTTCAAGCATTGTAAAACTGATTTTGTTATTAGCTCCAACAGTTTTTTCTTCATTGTTTCCAACAAAAGAGAATACTAATACATCTCCTGTATTTGCTGAAATTGAATAATTACCGTCAAAATCTGTTGTCGTACCATTACTTGTACCTTTAACAACAACATTTACTCCAGGTAAGGGTAAATTGTCTCCATCGGAGATTGTACCTGAAATTGTTTTCCCTTGTGCGAACGAGAGTTGCACAACAAACGCTAGTAATAGCGTTAAAATTCCACTAAACTTTGTTTTCATTTTATATTTTATTTGAATTAGTCTGTGTCAAAAATCATAATAAAAAGTTAATAAAACAATATTTAATGGTTAAAATTTCGTTTTTTTTTCAAAAAAGTTTTTTTTAAGTCTTGTTAAACTAAAATATAGAGACTAAACTGAGGTGTATTTTACTATTAGAAAATTGAAAACTTTGTGTTTCTGTTTTACCATTTGCAAAATTGAATTTTAATAACCCTGCTTTTGTTTTAATACCAAACCCTAATCCAAAACCATATAGATTTTCTTTAGTCTTAGATAATTTGTTTTCAAAATTAGAGAAATCTAATATTGTGTGCGCGTATATACTATTGCTTAATTTGTACCTGTATTCTGTATTTAGAATAATATAGCGACTTGCAAGTACGCTATTTTCTGTAAAACCTCTTATGGAGTTTATGCCGCCAAATCTGAAGAGTTCATTTTCAAAATAGGAATCCGAATTCAATAAGGCTCCATTTATTCTTGTAAAAAAACTATTTTTTAAGTTAAGTTGAAAACTATGGAATGCATCTATAGTTATTTTTTCTTGACCTTCATTATAAAGATCTGTTTTTCGTTTACCTAAACCTAATTCTAATTTTACTCTATTCTTTATTTGAAATAACGAATTTGAAACCCATCTGTTTTCAAAAATATATTTAAGATTGTAGAGATTACTTTTGTAGTCTGTTATTGGAGAATTGTTTTTATTTTCTAATAGGTTGCTAGATTCGGTACTTTCAATTCCTAAAAACACTCTGTTTTTTGAATTCAATTGATAAAATACGCTAGCTTTTTGATTTACGGATGTAAAGGAACTATCTCTTTTTAATATTTTTAATGAAATCTCTGTTCCAATTGGAGTTGAGAATAAATAAGGTAGGTTTAGTATTGCTTCGAAATTTTTTTGTTCGCTTTCATCACTTTTATAAAGTAGGTTGAAAGTTTCTCCATAATTTAGATTATTATTTAATTCTAAATCTATGTAACCATTAAAATCTAATTTATTTGTTTCTTCATTTGTGCTAAACCCTAAGAAGCCATCAAAAGTATTACTCTGCGATTTTTGAAGGTATATATATAAGGTAGTTGAGTCTTTTGTAAATAAAACTTCAGACTCTTTGGTTTGTTCCGCAAAGCGTAAATTATTTAGCGCAATCATTTTGTTCTTTATTGTTTCAATATTAAAAACTTTGTTAGGCTTAATTTTTAAATACCTTCTTAAATAAGATTTAGGAAATTTCTCATAGCCTTTAATGACTATTTTGTCTAAACTGCGCTTGTTTTCTTCTTTTTCAATGATTAGTTGTGCTACTAAGGTTTTCTTGTCTTTGATTTTAATTTCTGAAAGCTTGACCTTTGTAAATGGAAAGCCATTATTAGCGATTTTGATATTAATATGTTCAAGTGTTTCTTCTATATTATTAAAAGGGACTACAAAATAATTACTGGAGCTTTCTTTATAGACCGAACTTATTAAGCTTTTTTTTATTTTAGTTGAATCGTAATTTATCTCAATAGTTTCATATTTGTTTTTTAATTGAAATTTAATTTGAAAAGAACTGTCGTTATTTTTTTTTATTAATAAACGCTTGCTCTCAATATAGCCAGTTTTAATTATTTTCTCATGAAACGAATTTGCTTCATTAATAATTGAATTATAATCAAAGTGGTTTTGCTTATAGCCGAAATTTGTAATTATTGTAGTTTCTTTTTCATTTGAACCAGTGATTTTTAAACTCAAATTCTGAGCATTTAATTCCGAAGAAAAAAAACAGAGTATTAAAATAAGAAAGTAAGTATATTTGCACACGAATTCTATGTATTATTTATGATGTAAATTTAATGGAAAAACTATACATATAATATAGGCGTAAAGAAAAAAATAAAAAAGTATTGAAAATTAATCTTTTAGGGTTTGAAATTCAAAAATAAATTTCTACATTTGCATCCCTCTTAAAAGAGGTCAATTAAATTTACATATTAAGATATATGCCAACAATTTCACAATTAGTAAGAAAAGGAAGAGCCAAAATAACCAAGAAGAGTAAATCGGCTGCTTTAGATTCTTGTCCGCAAAGACGTGGTGTGTGTACTCGTGTTTATACAACGACACCTAAAAAACCTAACTCAGCAATGCGTAAGGTAGCAAGGGTTCGTTTAACAAACGGTAACGAGGTTAATGCATACATCGGTGGTGAAGGACATAATTTACAAGAGCACTCGATAGTATTGGTTAGAGGTGGAAGGGTAAAAGATTTACCAGGAGTTAGATATCACATTGTACGTGGAGCATTAGATACCGCAGGTGTTGATGGTCGTACGCAACGTAGATCTAAGTATGGTGCTAAACGCCCTAAGAAGTAATTTTAAAACTTTAAGAAGAAGACATGAGAAAAAGAGCAGCGAAAAAAAGACCGCTTTTGCCAGATCCTCGTTTTAACGATCAATTAGTGACTCGTTTTGTAAACATGATGATGTGGGATGGTAAGAAGTCAGTAGCTTTTAAAGTATTTTACGATGCAATAGATATCGTAGAGTCTAAAAAGACAGACGAAGAGAAAACAGGTTTAGAAATCTGGAAAGAAGCATTGTCTAACGTTATGCCTCACGTAGAAGTGCGTAGTCGTAGAGTTGGTGGAGCTACATTCCAAATTCCAAATCCTATACGTGCCGATCGTAAAGTTTCAACAGCAATGAAATGGTTAATTAGCTATTCTAGAAAAAGAAACGAAAAATCTATGGCGCAACGTTTAGCATCTGAGGTTTTAGCAGCAGCTAAAGAAGAAGGAGCAGCGGTTAAGAAAAGAGTAGATACTCATAAGATGGCTGAAGCAAACAAAGCATTCTCTCACTTTAGATTTTAAGAAATGGCAAGAGATTTAAGATTAACAAGAAACATAGGGATTGCGGCTCATATTGATGCTGGTAAAACAACAACGACAGAGCGTGTTCTTTATTATACAGGAGTTTCACATAAAATTGGTGAAGTGCATGATGGTGCTGCAACAATGGATTGGATGGAGCAAGAACAGGAACGTGGTATTACTATTACGTCTGCAGCTACAACTTGTGAATGGGTGTTTCCGAAGGAAAATGGTGAGCCAACAGCAGAAGCTCAAGGTTATCATTTTAATATTATTGATACACCAGGTCACGTAGATTTTACTGTAGAAGTAAATAGATCTTTACGTGTATTAGATGGTTTAGTGTTCTTATTTAGTGCAGTTGATGGTGTTGAGCCGCAATCAGAAACTAACTGGAGATTAGCAGACAACTATAAAGTGCCAAGAATTGGTTTCGTTAATAAAATGGACCGTCAAGGATCAGATTTTTTAGGTGTTTGTCAGCAAGTAAAAGATATGTTGAAGTCTAACGCGGTACCAATAGTTTTAAACATTGGTGACGAGGAAAACTTTAAAGGTATTATAGATTTAGTAAAAAATCGTGCTATAGTATGGCATGATGAAACTCAAGGGGCTACTTTCGATGTTATTGAAATTCCTGAAGAGTTAAAAGAAGAGTCTCGTAAGTATCGTGCGCTTTTAATTGAAGAAGTTGCAAGTTATGATGAGAATCTTTTAGAGAAATTTATGGAAGATGAAGATTCTATTACAGAAGAAGAAGTGCATGCTGCACTTAGAGCTGCTGTAATGGATATGGCTATTATTCCAATGATTTGTGGTTCTGCGTTTAAAAACAAAGGTGTTCAGTTTCTATTAGATGCTGTATGTCGTTATCTACCTTCTCCAATGGATAAGGAAGGTATTGTTGGAATTAATCCAGATACAGACGAGCAAGTTATACGTAAACCAAGTGTTAAGGAGCCTTTCGCTGCATTGGCATTTAAAATTGCTACAGATCCTTTCGTAGGGCGTTTAGCGTTTTTTAGAGCTTATTCAGGCCGTTTAGATGCTGGTTCTTATGTGTTAAATAATCGTTCTGGTAAAAAAGAACGTATCTCACGTATCTATCAAATGCATGCTAACAAGCAAAATGCAATTGATTATATAGAAGCTGGAGATATTGGAGCTGCTGTTGGATTTAAATCTATTAAAACAGGGGATACACTTTCAGATCAAGATCATCCTATCGTTTTAGAGTCTATGGACTTTCCAGATCCAGTAATTGGTATCGCGGTAGAGCCTAAAACTAAAGCAGATGTAGATAAATTAGGTATAGGCTTAGCTAAATTAGCTGAAGAAGATCCTACGTTTACTGTGCGTTCAGACGAAGCTTCAGGACAGACTATAATATCAGGTATGGGTGAACTTCACCTTGACGTTATTGTAGACCGTTTAAGACGTGAGTTTAATGTTGAAGTAAATCAAGGTCAACCTCAAGTTGAATATAAAGAGGCTATTACTCAGGCAGCAGATCATAGAGAAGTTTATAAAAAACAATCTGGTGGTCGTGGTAAATTCGCAGATATCGTGTTTACTGTAGAACCAGCTGACGAAGGTGTTGTAGGTCTTCAGTTTCAATCAGTTATTAAAGGTGGTAATGTTCCTAAAGAATTTATCCCTTCAATTGAAAAAGGGTTTAAGCAAGCAATGATTAACGGACCTTTAGCAGGTTTTGAAGTAGATGCAATGAAAGTTACTTTACGTGACGGTTCTTATCACGATGTGGATTCGGATCAATTATCTTTCGAATTAGCTGCTAAATTAGGATTTAAAAACTGTGCTAAAGCTGCAAAAGCTGTAATCATGGAACCTATAATGAAACTAGAAGTTATTACTCCTGAAGAAAACATGGGTGATATTGTAGGTGATTTAAATAGAAGAAGAGGTATGATGGAAGGTATGGGAGACCGTGCAGGCGCAAAAACAATAAAAGCTACAGTGCCGCTTTCTGAAATGTTTGGATATGTAACAACATTAAGAACATTATCTTCTGGTAGAGCAACGTCAACAATGGAATTTTCACACTATGCTCAAACACCTTCAAATGTATCTGAAGAAGTGATAAAAGCAGCTAAAGGAGAACAATCTTAAAAAGTTAAGAAAATGAGTCAAAAAATTAGAATAAAATTAAAGTCTTACGATCATAACTTAGTAGACAAGTCTGCTGATAAGATTGTAAAAACAGTAAAAAGTACAGGTGCTGTTGTAACTGGGCCAATTCCATTACCAACACACAAGAAAATTTTCACTGTATTACGTTCACCTCACGTTAACAAAAAGTCTAGAGAACAATTTCAATTAAGCTCTTATAAGAGATTATTAGATATTTACTCTTCATCTTCTAAAACTATTGATGCTCTAATGAAGTTAGAGTTACCAAGTGGTGTTGAAGTAGAAATCAAAGTTTAAGTTTAAGCTTTACATGTCCTAAGCTGCGCGCGAAGGAAAAACGGAAAAATACAATTCAAGGCTGAAACGTATTTTCGGCCTTGAGTTTTTTAAAAATAAGTAGAGTTGAAACATGTTTCAACAAAATAGTAATAATAAATAAATAATAATTATGTCTGGGTTAATTGGAAAAAAAATCGGTATGACCAGCATCTTCGATGAAAATGGTAAAAATATGCCATGTACAGTAATCGAAGCTGGACCATGTATCGTTACCCAAGTCAGAACTGAAGAAGTTGACGGCTATACAGCTATTCAACTAGGTTTCGATGACGCGACAGAAAAAAGTGCTACTAAAGCGGACTTAGGTCACGTGAAAAAAGCAGGAACTTCTGTAAAACGCAAAATCGTAGAATTTCAAGGTTTTGATGAGGAGTACAAATTAGGTGATGCAATAACTGTAGATCACTTTAAAGAAGGTGAATTTGTTGATGTTGCAGGAACATCAAAAGGTAAAGGATTTCAAGGTGTTGTAAAACGTCATGGTTTTGCTGGTGTGGGTCAAGCTACTCACGGTCAACATAACCGTTTAAGAGCGCCAGGATCTATTGGAGCTGCATCTTATCCAGCAAGAGTCTTCAAAGGAATGAAGATGGCAGGAAGAATGGGTGGAGACACTATAAAAGTTCAAAATTTAAGAGTTTTAAAAGTAGTTGCTGAAAAGAATCTACTTGTGGTTAAAGGATGTGTTCCTGGCCATAAAAACGCTTATGTAATTATTAGAAAATAATGAAAGTAGCAGTTTTAGATATAAACGGAAAAGAAACAGGTAGAAAGGCAGACCTTTCTAGCGATGTTTTTGCTATTGAGCCTAATAATCATGCAGTGTATTTGGATGTTAAACAATATTTAGCAAACCAAAGACAAGGTACTCACAAATCGAAAGAAAGAGCTGAGATTACTGGATCTACACGTAAGATTAAGAAGCAAAAAGGAACTGGTACAGCTCGTGCAGGTTCTATTAAGTCGGGTGTTTTTAGAGGAGGTGGACGTATGTTCGGACCAAGACCTAGAAGTTATTCAATCAAACTTAATAAAAACCTAAAACGATTAGCTCGTAAATCAGCTTTTAGTATTAAGGCAAGTGAGAAAGAAATTATTGTTTTAGAAGACTTTAATTTTGACTCTCCAAAGACTAAAAATTTCACTAATATTTTGAAAGCTTTAGACTTACAAAACAAAAAATCACTCTTTGTGTTGGGTGCTTCAAATAATAATGTATATTTGTCGTCACGCAATTTAAAAGGCTCTGATGTGGTACTAGCCTCAGAACTAAGTACTTATAAAATTCTAAAAGCAAGTAAAGTAGTGCTTTTAGAAGGAGCTTTAGAAGGAATTGTAACGAATTTAAGTAAATAAGAAACAAATGAATATCTTAATTAAACCTATTATCACAGAAAAAGCAACTGCAAACAGTGAATTAAACAACTGTTTTAGCTTCTTCGTGAATACAAAGGCGAACAAGGTAGAAATTAAAAAAGCAGTGGAAGCTGCTTATGGAGTTTCTGTTGAAAAAGTTCGTACTATAAATGTCCGTCCAGATAGAAGTACTAAGTTTACAAAAACTGGTATTCAACATGGTAAAACTAACGCAAAGAAAAAAGCGATAGTACAGCTGGCGGAAGGTGAGATAATTGATTTATACACTAACATGTAATTAAAAGACAAATGTCAGTAAGAAAATTAAAACCAATCACACCAGGACAGCGATTTAGAGTTGTAAATGGATTTGACGCCATTACAACTGATAAGCCGGAGAAAAGTTTATTAGCTCCGAAAAAACGTTCAGGTGGTAGAAACAGTCAAGGTCGTATGACTATGCGCTACAAAGGTGGTGGTCATAAGAAAAGGTATCGTATTATCGATTTTAAGAGAACTAAAGCGGGTATTCCTGCTGAAGTTGCTTCAATTCAATATGATCCTAACCGTACAGCGTTTATCGCATTATTAAATTACCAAGATGGTGAGAAGACCTATATCATTGCTCAAAATGGTTTACAAGTTGGACAAACTATTGTTTCAGGTGAAAATGTAGATCCAGAAATTGGAAATGCAATGCCTTTAGCGAATATTCCACTAGGTACAATTATTTCTTGTATAGAATTACGTCCAGGACAAGGAGCTGTTATGGCTCGTAGTGCTGGTGCTTTTGCTCAGTTAATGGCAAGAGATGGTAGATTTGCAACTGTAAAATTACCTTCAGGTGAAACAAGATTAATCTTGGTTACTTGTATGGCAACAATTGGAGTAGTGTCTAATTCAGATCACCAATTATTAGTTTCTGGTAAAGCAGGTAGATCTAGATGGTTAGGTAGAAGACCAAGAACTAGACCAGTTGTAATGAATCCAGTCGATCACCCAATGGGTGGTGGAGAAGGTAAATCTTCTGGAGGACATCCACGTTCAAGAAACGGTATACCTGCTAAAGGATTTAGAACTCGTTCTAAAACTAAAGCAAGTAATAAATATATAATCGAACGTAGAAAAAAATAAGACATGGCAAGATCATTAAAAAAAGGACCTTACGTTCATTATAAATTAGAGAAGAAAGTTGCTACTAACGTTGAGAACAACAAAAAGACAGTAATTAAAACTTGGTCAAGAGCAAGTATGATTACTCCAGATTTTGTTGGTCAAACAATAGCAGTACACAATGGACGTCAATTTGTTCCAGTATATGTTACTGAGAATATGGTAGGTCATAAATTAGGAGAATTTTCACCAACAAGATCTTTTAGAGGTCACGCTGGTGCTAAAAATAAAGGTAAAAAGTAGTAAGCTATGGGAAGTCGTAAAAAACAAATGGCAGACGCTATTAAGGAAGGTAAAAAGCAAATTGCTTTTGCTAAACTTAATAACTGTCCTACATCACCGAGAAAAATGCGTTTAGTAGCCGATTTAGTAAGAGGTGAACGCGTGGAAAAAGCACTTAACATATTAAAGTTTAGTTCTAAAGAGGCATCAAAACGTTTAGAAACATTGTTAGTATCTGCAATTGCAAACTGGCAAGCTAAAAATGAAGATGCATCTATAGAAGAAGCTGAACTTTTTGTTAAAGAGATTAGAGTTGATGGAGGATCTATGTTAAAAAGATTGCGTCCAGCACCTCAAGGTCGTGCACACAGAATAAGAAAGCGTTCTAACCACGTAACAATCGTAGTTGGAGCTAACAATAATACACAAAGCTAAGATAGATATGGGACAAAAGACAAATCCAATCGGAAATCGCTTAGGAATTATCAGAGGATGGGAATCTAACTGGTATGGAGGTAACGATTATGGAGACAAACTTGCTGAAGATTATAAAATCAGAGAGTATGTTCACGCACGTTTATCTAAAGCTAGTGTAAGTAGAGTAATAATCGAGAGAACTTTAAAACTTGTAACCGTTACTATCACAACTGCTAGACCTGGTATTATTATCGGTAAAGGCGGTCAAGAGGTAGACAAGTTAAAAGAAGAACTTAAGAAAATTACAGGTAAAGAAGTTCAGATCAATATCTTTGAGATTAAAAGACCTGAATTAGATGCATTTTTAGTAGGAACAAGTATCGCTCGTCAAATTGAAAATAGAATTTCATACAGACGTGCAATAAAGATGGCTATTGCTGCTACTATGCGTATGAACGCTGAAGGAATTAAAATCCAAATTAGTGGACGTTTAAATGGTGCTGAAATGGCACGTTCTGAACACTACAAAGATGGACGTATACCTTTGTCTACATTTAGAGCCGATATTGATTATGCTTTAGTTGAGGCACATACTACTTATGGTAGGTTGGGTGTTAAAGTATGGATCATGAAAGGTGAAGTATATGGTAAAAGAGAACTTTCTCCTCTTGTTGGATTATCTAAGAAGCAAGGAAAAGGTGGACGAGGCGGAAGAGATAATAAGAATCAATCTCGTCGTAGAAAGTAATTTTTTAAAGAACAAGAAAAATGTTACAGCCTAAAAGAACAAAATTTCGTAAACAACAAAAAGGACGTATGAAAGGTAATGCCGGAAGAGGGCACCAACTATCAAACGGAACTTTTGGAATAAAATCACTAGACTCGAATTTTTTAACTTCGCGTCAAATAGAAGCAGCGCGTATTGCAGCTACTCGTCACATGAAAAGAGAAGGGCAACTTTGGATTAAAATATTTCCAGATAAGCCTATTACAAAGAAACCTCTTGAAGTACGTATGGGTAAAGGTAAAGGTGCCGTTGAATATTGGGCAGCAGTAGTAAAACCAGGTAGAGTCCTTTTTGAAATAGGAGGTGTGCCATTAGACGTTGCAAAAGAAGCATTACGTTTAGCAGCACAAAAATTACCTGTAAAAACAAAGTTTTTAATCGCTAGAGATTACGAAGCATAATTTATTTGATATTATGAAACAATCAGAAATTAAAGAATTATCTGTAGCTGAGTTACAAGAGAAACTCAGTGAGACAAAAAAGAGTTATTCAGACCTAAAAATGGCACATGCAATATCTCCTTTAGATAACCCAATCCAATTACGTTCTGTAAGAAGAGACGTAGCTAGATTGGCAACGGAATTAACTAAAAGAGAATTACAATAATTCTGCTGAAAGATGGAAAAAAGAAACTTAAGAAAAGAACGTATAGGAATAGTTACTAGTAACAAAATGATGAAATCAATCGTTGTTGCCGAAGTAAAAAAAGTGAAGCATCCTATGTACGGAAAATTCGTTTTAAAAACGAAAAAATACGTAGCACACGACGAAACAAACGACTGTAACATTGGAGATACAGTAAAGATCATGGAAACAAGACCTTTATCTAAATCTAAGTGTTGGAGATTAGTTGAAATAATTGAAAGAGCGAAGTAATTATGGTACAACAAGAATCAAGAATAAAAGTAGCAGATAACACTGGAGCAAAAGAAGTTTTAGTAATCCGCGTTTTAGGAGGTACTAAAAGAAGATATGCTTCTGTAGGTGACAAAGTTGTTGTTTCTGTTAAAGATGCAACTCCTAATGGAAACATTAAGAAAAAAGCAGTCTCTACAGCAGTTGTTGTACGTACTAAAAAAGAAGTAAGACGTCCAGATGGATCTTATATTAGATTCGATGACAATGCTTGTGTACTTTTAAACCCAACGGGTGAAATGAGAGGAACACGTGTATTTGGACCTGTTGCTAGAGAACTTCGTGATAAACAATTCATGAAAATTGTATCATTAGCACCAGAAGTGCTTTAAGACATTTATAAAGATGACAAAGCTTAAAATAAAATCTGGAGATACTGTAAAAGTAATTGCTGGAGATCATAAAGGATCAGAAGGTGTAGTACAAAAAGTATTAGCCGATAAGAACAAGGCGATCGTTGAGGGCGTGAACATGGTAAAGAAACATACTAAACCAAGTGCACAAAGTCCACAAGGAGGAATCGTAGAAAAAGAAGCTCCTATCCAAATTTCAAACTTATCATTGTTAACTTCTAAAGGAGAAGCTACAAGAATTGGATATAGAATGGAAGACGGAAAGAAAGTAAGATTTTCGAAAAAATCAAACGAAGTAATATAGTTATGGCATATTCACCTAGACTTAAAGAAGAGTATAAAAGCAAAGTAATTGCAGCTCTTACAGAAGAATTTGGTTATAGTAATGTAATGCAGGTTCCTAAACTTAAAAAGATAGTATTATCTAGAGGAGTTGGGGCAGCAGTTGCAGATAAAAAATTAGTTGACTACGCATTAGATGAGTTAACAACTATAACAGGACAAAAAGCGATAGCTACATTGTCTAAAAAGGATGTTGCAGCTTTCAAATTACGTAAAGGTATGCCAATTGGCGCTATGGTTACGTTAAGAGGAGAAAGAATGTACGAATTTTTAGATCGTTTAGTAACTTCAGCTTTACCACGTGTAAGAGATTTCGGTGGTATTAAAGCTAAAGGTTTTGATGGAAGAGGTAATTACAATTTAGGAATTACTGAACAAATAATATTTCCAGAATTAGATATTGATAAGATCAATAAAATTTCTGGTATGGATATTACTTTTGTGACTTCTGCCGAAACTGATAAAGAAGCAAAATCATTATTAACAGAATTAGGTTTACCTTTTCAAAAAAACTAAGTTATGGCTAAAGAATCAATGAAAGCCCGCGAGGTGAAAAGAGCTAAAACAGTAGCAAAATATGCTGAGAAACGTAAAGCTTTAAAAGCAGCCGGCGATTACGAAGCACTACAAAAGTTACCAAAAAATGCTTCTCCAGTTCGTATGCACAATAGATGTAAATTAACAGGACGACCAAAAGGTTACATGCGTACATTTGGTGTTTCTCGTGTTACATTTAGAGAGATGGCTAACCAAGGTTTAATACCAGGAGTTAGAAAAGCAAGTTGGTAAAAATTTAAATTGGTCTAAGGTTCATAATAGTATGAAAACCAAGCCCGTAAATTAATAAATATGTATACAGATCCAATTGCAGATTTCCTTACAAGAGTTAGAAACGCTGTGCGTGCTAACCATAGAGTAGTGGAAATTCCTGCATCAAATTTAAAAAAGGACATAACTAAAATATTATTCGATCAAGGATATATTTTAAGTTATAAGTTCGATGATTCTTCAGTACAAGGAACAATTAAAATTGCCCTTAAGTACAATAAAGAAACAAAAGAGCCAGTAATTAGAAAATTACAAAGAATCAGTAAACCTGGTTTACGTTTGTATTCTAGTTCAACTGAATTGCCTCGTATTCTTAACGGTTTAGGTATTGCTATAGTTTCAACTTCTCATGGAGTTATGACAGGAAAGCAAGCTCAACGTGAGAATGTAGGTGGTGAAGTTTTATGTTACGTTTACTAATCTATAAAACAAGAAAGAGATGTCAAGAATAGGAAATAATCCAGTGGCAATTCCAGAAGGAGTTACTATAGAAGTAAAAGATAACGTTGTTACAGCAAAAGGTAAGTTAGGAGAGCTATCTCAATCTTATGATACAGTAACAGTTAAAGTTGAAGAAGGAAAAGTGTTAGTAACACGTCCTTCAGATAATAAAGAAAGTAAAGCTAAGCATGGTTTATATAGATCACTTATCAATAATATGATTGATGGTGTATCTAAAGGATGGACAAAAGAGCTTGAGCTAGTTGGAGTAGGATATAGAGCAAGTAACCAAGGTAACAAATTAGAGTTAGCTTTAGGTTTTTCTCATAACATTGTTTTAAGTGTTGCACCAGAAGTGAAAGTGGAAACAGTTTCAGATAAAGGTAAAAATCCAATCATTAAGTTAACATCTCACGACAAACAACTTGTTGGACAAGTAGCTGCGAAAATTCGTGGATTTAGACCACCAGAGCCTTACAAAGGAAAAGGTGTGAAGTTTGTAGGTGAAATACTAAGAAGAAAAGCTGGTAAATCAGCATAATAATTAAGTTATGAAGTTAACAAAAAACCAAAGAAGACTAAGAATTAAAAGCAGAATCCGTAAGGTTGTTTCTGGTACAGAAGCAAGACCAAGGTTAGCTGTTTTTAGAAGTAATAAAGAAATTTATGCTCAGGTTGTTGATGATGTTACAGGTAAAACTCTAGCAGCAGCATCTTCAAGAGATAAAGACATTAGTTCTGCAAAAGGTAACAAAAGTGAAGCCGCTACTTTAGTTGGTAAAGCTGTTGCTGAAAAAGCAATTAAAGCAGGAGTAGATACTATCGCTTTCGATAGAGGTGGTTATTTATATCATGGTAGAGTAAAATCATTAGCTGAAGGAGCTAGAGAAGCAGGACTTAAATTCTAAGAAATTATGTATAAAAAATACAGAAGTGCAGAGTTAGTAAAACCAAGTGGTTTAGATCTTAAAGATCGTTTAATTGGTGTGCAAAGAGTTACTAAAGTAACAAAAGGTGGTAGAGCATTTGGTTTTTCAGCAATCGTAGTGGTTGGTGATGAAGCAGGTGTTGTAGGACATGGTTTAGGAAAGTCTAAAGATGTAGCAAGTGCAATTGCAAAAGCTATTGAAGATGCTAAAAAGAACCTTGTACGTATTCCTATTATCAAAGGAACATTACCTCATGAACAAAAAGGTAAATACGGTGGAGGACGAGTAAACATCATCCCTGCAGCTCCTGGTACAGGAGTAATTGCTGGTGGAGCTGTAAGAGCTGTATTAGAAGCAGTTGGGGTACACGATGTACTATCTAAATCTCAAGGATCATCTAATCCACATAACGTAGTAAAAGCTACTTTCGATGCATTATTGCAATTAAGAAGTGCTCAAACTATTGCTCGTGAAAGAGGAATATCTTTAGAGAAAGTTTTTAACGGTTAATATTTACAGAAATGGCAAAGATAAAAGTAACAAAAGTTAAGAGCGCGATCAACCGTACTAAAAGACAAAAGTTAACATTGTTAGCTTTAGGTTTAAAAAAGGTAGGACAAACTATTGAGCACGATGACACTCCTAATATTTTAGGAATGATTAGAAAAGTTAATCACTTAGTTTCTGTAGAAGGAGCTAAATAACATATACTGAAAAATGAATTTAAGTAATTTAAAACCTGCAGAAGGTTCAGTAAAAAATCAAGGAAAAAGAATAGGTAGAGGACAAGGTTCTGGAAAAGGTGGTACTGCAACACGTGGTCACAAAGGAGCAAAATCTCGATCTGGTTATTCTAAGAAGGTTGGTTTTGAAGGTGGTCAAATGCCTCTTCAAAGACGTGTACCTAAATTTGGTTTTACAAATATCAATCGTAAAGAACATCAAGGTATTAACTTAGATACTTTACAAAGATTAGTTGATGAAAAGAAAATTAAGGATACATTAGATTTTGAAACAATCGTTTCTTTAGGATTAGCTGGTAAAAACGAGCTTGTAAAAATCTTAGGAAGAGGAGAGTTAAAAACTAAGTTAACTGTAACTGCACATAAATTTACTGCTACTGCGAAAGCTGCTATTGAAGCTGCTGGAGGAGAAGCTGCAACTTTATAAGACCTACTAGAGAATATGAAATTTATAGAAACGATAAAGAATGTTTGGAAAATCGAAGAACTAAGAAACCGAATCATATTTACTTTAGGTTTATTATTAGTTTATCGTTTTGGAGCACAAGTTGTTTTACCAGGAATCGATGCTTCGCAATTAGCAAGCTTACAAGGTAAAGCAGATGGTGGTGGAATATTTGGTTTATTAAATGCCTTTACTGGCGGAGCTTTTGCAAATGCATCTGTTTTTGCTTTAGGTATTATGCCATACATCTCTGCTTCTATTGTAGTTCAGTTAATGGGAATTGCTATTCCTTATTTACAGAAGCTTCAAAAAGAAGGTGCTAGTGGACAAAAGAAAATAACTCAGATTACAAGATGGTTAACCATAGGTATTTGTTTAGTACAAGCACCAGGTTATTTAGCTAGTTTAGGACCAATGTTTGGTATTCCGGATTCTGCATTCTTGTTAGGTCAAGGTGGCGTATTCTACTTTTCATCTATAGTAATATTAGTAACAGGTTGTATTTTTGCAATGTGGTTAGGAGAAAAAATTACCGATAAAGGTATTGGTAATGGAATCTCTTTATTAATTATGGTTGGAATTATTGCAACATTACCAAAGTCGTTCTTACAGAATATGAGTGCTAGATTTACTACAGGTAATGGAGCTATGATGATCCTTTTTGAAATACTAATTTGGTTTGCTATTATTGCAGCATCAATATTATTAGTAATGGCTGTTAGAAAAATAGCAGTACAGTACGCAAGAAGATCTGCAACAGGAGGATACGAGAAAAATGTATTTGGTGGAGCAAGACAATTTATTCCATTAAAGCTTAATGCTTCTGGTGTAATGCCAATTATCTTTGCACAAGCTATAATGTTTGTACCCGGTTTAATAGGTGGTTCATCTTTATTAAAAGAAACGACAGCTGGGCAATGGATGATTGCTAATTTTTCTGATATGTTTGGATTATGGTATAATATTGTATTTGCATTGTTAATTATTATATTTACATATTTTTACACAGCTATTACTGTACCTACAAATAAGATGGCAGACGATTTAAAACGTAGTGGAGGTTTTATACCAGGTATACGTCCAGGATCTGAAACATCAGAATATTTAGACAAGATTATGTCTCAAATAACTTTGCCAGGTTCAATATTTTTAGCCTTAATTGCAATATTTCCAGCATTTGTTTTCAAATTAATGGGAGTGCAATCAGGTTGGGCATTGTTCTTTGGTGGAACATCATTATTAATTATGGTTGGAGTTGCAATCGATACTATGCAACAAGTAAATTCTTACTTGTTAAATAGACACTATGATGGCTTGATGAAAACTGGTAAAAACAGAAAAGCAGTAGCTTAATGTAAATAAGGTTTAGAAATCTAGGCAAGGTAATTGCATATAGATTACTAAAAAGAATATATATGGCAAAACAAGCAGCAATAGAACAAGACGGAACAATCATTGAAGCATTATCAAATGCGATGTTTCGTGTAGAATTAGAAAACGGTCACATTGTGACAGCACACATATCGGGTAAAATGCGTATGCATTATATTAAGTTGTTACCTGGTGATAAAGTAAAATTAGAAATGAGCCCTTATGATTTAACTAAGGCTCGCATAACTTATAGATACTAATTACGATGAAAGTAAGAGCATCAGTTAAAAAGAGAAGCGTAGATTGTAAAATCGTGCGTAGAAAAGGTAGACTTTATGTCATTAACAAAAAGAATCCTAGATTCAAACAAAGACAAGGATAATTATGGCTAGAATTGCAGGTGTAGATATACCAAAAAACAAAAGAGGAGTGATCTCATTAACTTATATCTACGGAGTAGGTAGAAGCAGATCACAAGAAATTTTAGCATCAGCTAAAGTAGACGAAAGTATTAAAGTTCAAGATTGGGACGATGATCAAATAGCAGCCATTCGTGATGCCGTTGGAACATTTACAATTGAAGGCGAATTACGTTCTGAAACACAATTAAACATTAAGCGATTAATGGATATTGGGTGTTACAGAGGTATACGTCATAGAGCTGGTTTACCTTTAAGAGGTCAACGTACTAAAAATAACTCTAGAACCAGAAAAGGTAGAAGGAAAACTGTTGCGAACAAGAAAAAGGCAACTAAATAATAATTAGAAATTTGGTCTTTAGTGTTTAGACGTTGGAAAGAATCTGTTTGAAATTATTTAGGTTTAGGATTCTAGCGACTATCAACTAACTACTTAGAACTATAGAAATATGGCAAAGACAAATGCAAAATCGGCTAAAAAACGTAAAGTTATAGTTGAATCTGTTGGAGAAGCACACATAACAGCATCTTTTAACAACATTATTATCTCATTAACAAACAAAAAAGGTGACGTGATATCATGGTCATCTGCAGGAAAAATGGGGTTTAGAGGTTCTAAAAAGAACACACCTTATGCGGCTCAACTTTGTGCAGAAGATGCATCAGGTGTAGCTAAAGAAGCTGGCTTAAAGAAAGTTAAAGTTTACGTAAAGGGTCCAGGAAATGGTAGAGAATCTGCTATTCGTTCTATTCATAATGCAGGTATTGAAGTAACAGAAATTATTGATGTTACTCCATTGCCACATAATGGATGTCGTCCTCCAAAACGTAGAAGAGTATAATAGCATTATTTTAATAATGTTATGCAAAATGCAAAATAAATTAATATCAGCTATTTAATATAGTTGATATTAATTTTTTGTGTAAATTTGCAAACTGAAAATATTATTAACAAGTATCAACGAGAGATCAACGCTAGTCGAAGGATAAGATTAAGACCTTAATTCACCAAGCACTCTCATAAAACAATTTAAAATGGCAAGATATACTGGTCCTAAAACTAAAATAGCTCGTAAATTTGGCGAAGCTATCTTCGGAGACGATAAAGCTTTCGAAAAAAGAAATTACCCACCAGGACAACACGGAAATGCACGTCGTCGTGGTAAAAAATCTGAATATGCAATCCAATTAATGGAGAAGCAAAAAGCTAAATACACTTATGGTGTATTAGAAAAGCAATTTAGAAACATGTTCAAAAAAGCAACTGCATCTCCAGGGATTACAGGTGAAGTTTTGTTACAATTATGTGAATCTAGATTAGATAACGTAGTTTTTAGAATGGGAGTTGCACCAACAAGAAGTGCAGGAAGACAACTAGTATCTCACAGACATATTACAGTAAATGGAGAGTTGGTAAATGTACCATCTTACCAATTAAAAGCTGGTGATGTTGTAGCTGTTAGAGAAAAGTCTAAATCTCTTGAAACTATCGAAAGATCGTTATCAAACTCAAGTAATGTTTACGAATGGATTACATGGAATACAGCAACAAAGGAAGGAACTTTTGTTTCTATTCCTGCTAGAATTCAAATTCCAGAAAATATTAATGAGCAATTCATAGTAGAATTATACTCTAAATAATAATTAATCATATTGGTATTTGGCCAAAGGGTTTTTAGTGTTCTTCAAACTTATTAACCGCGCAACTAAATAACAATTAAAACGAAGAAAATATGGCAGTATTTAATTTTCAGAAGCCTGATAAAGTAATCATGATTGATTCTACTGATTTCGAAGGTAAATTCGAATTCAGACCACTAGAACCAGGTTACGGATTAACAGTAGGTAATGCTCTTAGAAGAGTTTTATTATCTTCTTTAGAAGGATTTGCAATTACATCTATTAGAATAGAAGGAGTTGATCACGAATTTTCAGCAATTGCTGGAGTCGTAGAAGATGTAACAGAAATTATTTTGAACTTAAAACAAATGCGTTTTAAACGTCAAATAGAAGATGTAGATAACGAATCTGTTTCTATTTCTATTTCAGGTCAAGATAAAATTACAGCAGGTGATTTTCAAAAATTTATTTCAGGATTTCAAGTTTTAAATTCAGATTTAGTTATTTGTAATTTAGATCCTAAAGTAAGTATTACAATGGAAATTACAATTGAAAAAGGAAGAGGTTATGTTCCTGCAGAAGAAAATAAGAAAGCTTCAGCACCAATAGGAACAATTTTTACTGATTCAATATACACACCAATAAAAAATGTTAAGTATAGCATTGAGAATTACCGTGTAGAGCAAAAGACAGATTACGAAAAATTAGTTTTCGAAATCCAATCAGATGGTTCTATTACACCTCAAGATGCTTTAACTGAAGCAGCAAAAACGTTAATTCACCACTTCATGTTATTCTCTGATGAGCGTATCACTTTAGAAGCTGATGAAATCGCTCAAACGGAAACTTATGATGAAGAATCTCTTCACATGAGACAGTTACTTAAAACTAAGTTAGTAGATATGGATTTATCTGTACGTGCGCTTAACTGTTTAAAGGCTGCAGAAGTAGATACTCTAGGAGACTTAGTATCTTTTAATAAAAATGACTTAATGAAGTTCCGTAACTTCGGTAAGAAATCTTTAACTGAGCTTGAAGAGCTTGTAAATGTAAAAGGTTTAAATTTCGGAATGGACTTATCAAAATACAAATTAGATAAAGATTAAAGAATTTTAGAGTGTAATATTCGACTGAATATTACACTCTAAAACTTAATCAACACAATAAATAATTAATCATATTTTGCTCCTCGAATAAGAGTTTGGTAGCAAGATGATAAAACAAATGTCATGAGACACGGAAAAAAAGTAAACCATTTAGGTCGTCAAACGGCTCACAGAAAAGCAATGTTAGCAAACATGGCTTCTTCTTTAATAGAGCATAAGCGTATTAATACTACAGTAGCTAAAGCAAAAGCTTTAAGAGGTTTTGTTGAGCCAATGATTACTAAAGCAAAAAATGATACGACACATAATCGTCGTCTAGTTTTTTCTAAATTACGTCAAAAAGAAGCCGTTACAGAATTGTTTAGAGATGTAGCAGCAAAAATTGGTGATCGTCCTGGTGGTTATACAAGAATTATCAAGTTAGGAAACCGTTTAGGTGATAACGCTGATATGGCTATGATTGAGTTAGTAGATTATAATGAAATCTACAACGCAGACAATAAAGCTAAGAAAACTACACGTAGAAGCCGTCGAGGTGGTAAAGCAACAGCTGCACCAGTTGAGACTAAAGCATCTAACGATGAAGAGGAATAGAAATTAAAACTATTATAAAAAAAAAGGATAAGCTAGTTTAGTTTATCCTTTTTTTTTGTTTGAAAATCAAAATAACGACACTATATTTGTGTAATTACTATAAATCTTTAACCAATATTTTATGAAAAAATTATTTTTTATGGCACTTATGTTAAGTGCAAGTCTTTCTTTTTCTCAAACTAGTTCTTCTACTATAATACCAGATGGTGGTGGAAATAATGCCAGTGATATACAGAATATTAACAGTAGAAGCGGTATGTGGATTCAATCTACTAAATCTAATAATTATGAAGGTACTTTTTATCTTTTTGAAAATTGGATATATAAGGCAGAAGTGTTTGATATTAAGGGAAAAGGCTATGATTTACCTAATTGTAATTTTAATGTTAAATCTAATCGGTTAGAAGCTCTAATAGAAAACGATATAGATGATAAAAATGGTAAAATTTTCGCCTTTAATTCTGCTGACTTAAGTAAATTTAGAATTGGACAAAAACTGTTTGTTAAGAAAAACACAAATAAAGGAGCCAATAGTATGGTTGAGTTGATACAACAAGGTCCTAAAGTGTCATTGTATAAGTATTATAATACAACTATAAAAACTACTAGAATAAACCCGATGACTCAACAAAAGATGGGAAGGGATAAGATTATTCTTTCTCCTACTTATTTTACTGAAAGTGAAGGAGTAATGACTGAGGTTAAGCTTAAGAAGTCTGCGATATTAAAAATTATGGCCAGTAACAAAAGCGAAGTAAAAAGCTTTATAAAGGAAAATAAGCTAAATATTAATGAGGATGAAGATGTTTCTAAAGTTTTTAAATATTATAATTCTTTATAATTTTAATAAATGTTAAACAGAAAAAAAGGATAAACTATATTAGTTTATCCTTTTTTTTGTGTTTAAGGTACAGTTATTGATGATGTAATATTAAATAAAGAAAACATGAAAAACATTAACTTTAATGTTCTTTTTTTAACACTATTTAGTATTAGCATTAGTTTTTCTCAAAACTTTGTTGATATATCCGATGAAAGTACTAGGTTTCAAAATTTACTAGAAAAATCTAATAATGGAAATTTTAAATCATTAAACAGTTCTGATTTTAATGGGACTACTTTAGTTTTTAAGGATGATAGAACAGCTATATTAAAAACGATGTCAGGTGATTCTTTTAAGTTGCCTAACGTAAATTACGATGCTTACTCAGATAGGATTGTTACAAAAATTAATAAAGATTCTATATTCATCTATAATGATGCTGTTATAAATTATGTTGATTTTAATAATACAATTGCAAAAAAATATTTAATTGACAATTCAGGAAGTCGTTATCTTTTTACTTTAGAAAATGGAGAGAAAGTTTCATTTTTAAAAGGCTACATAGGAAAAGTAATCAAAGGAAAAGTTAATCCAATGACCAAAAAGATGATGACTATGAATAGGTTGAAAATTTCAAACATCTATTTTATAACTAAAAACAATAAAACTGCAATAGAAATAAACTTAAAGAAAAGTAATATACTTTCAATTTTGAATGATAAAAAGAATGAAATAACAAAGTTTGTTAAATCTGAAAAACTATCATATAAGAAAGAAGAAGATGTAATAAAAATTATTAAACGTTACAATTCTCTGTAATGTTAATAAGCATTTAATATAAAAAGGATAAACTATTTTAGTTTATCCTTTTTTTTATGCAATTTTGCTAAACTTTTTGACATAACGACTACATTTATGAAATACCAAAAATTAAAAAAAGCATTAATATTATTAGCAGATGGAACCATTTTCCATGGTAAGGCAGTTGGAAAAGAAGGAAGTGCATTTGGAGAAGTCTGTTTTAATACAGGAATGACAGGTTATCAGGAAATCTTCACAGACCCTTCTTATTACGGTCAATTAATGGTTACTACCAATGCGCATATTGGAAACTATGGTGTTAATAATGAAGAGGTAGAATCTGATTCTGTTAAAATTGCAGGGTTAATTTGTAAAAATTTTAGTTATAATTTTTCTCGGGAAGCAGCAGATGGTTCATTAGAGGATTTTCTTAATCAAAATAATTTATTAGCAATTTCAGATGTAGATACAAGAGCACTTGTAGCATACATTCGTGATAATGGAGCAATGAATGCTGTTATTTCTACAGATATTGAAAATATCGACGCGCTTAAAAAACAATTGGCAGATACGCCAAACATGAATGGTTTAGAGCTAGCATCAAAAGTATCGACTAAAGAACCTTATTTTGTTGGAGATGAAAATGCTTCAGTTAAAATAGCAGCTTTAGATATAGGTATTAAAAAGAATATCTTAAGAAACTTAGCAAAAAGAGATGCTTATATAAAAGTCTTTCCTTATAATTCTAAGTTTGAAGCTTTAGAAGCTTTCAAGCCAGACGGTTATTTTTTATCAAATGGACCTGGAGATCCAGAACCATTAATAGAAGCTCAAGATCTAGCAAAAGAAATTATAAAAAGAAATTTGCCATTGTTTGGAATCTGTTTAGGACATCAAGTAATAGCATTAGCTAATGGTATTTCTACTTATAAAATGCATAATGGTCACAGAGGAATTAATCATCCTGTAAAAAACTTGGTAACAGGTAAAGGAGAAATTACTTCTCAAAACCATGGTTTTGCTATTAATAGAGAAGAGACAGAAGCTCATGAAGATGTAGAAATCACACATGTACATTTAAATGACAATACTGTTGCAGGAATAAAAATGAAATCTAAAAATGTTTTCTCTGTTCAATATCATCCAGAAGCAAGTCCTGGACCACACGACTCGTCTTACTTATTTGACGAGTTTATAAATAATATAAAAAATAAGTAATATCAAATAAGCAATAGAATGTATTTTCTGTTGCTTATTTTATTTTACTAAAACGTTGTAGATAATTTTTTATTCAATTCTAATATAAATACTATATACGACACAAAATTAAACCGTAAATTTAAAGGTTAAACAAAATTTAAAAGACCAATTATGAGTATAATTATCAATGTTCACGCAAGACAAATTTTTGATTCAAGAGGAAATCCAACGGTAGAAGTAGATGTAGAAACTGAAAATGGTTTTGTAGGAAGAGCTGCTGTACCATCTGGGGCATCAACAGGAGAACACGAAGCAGTAGAGTTGCGTGATGGTGGTGATAAATTTATGGGTAAAGGTGTTACTAAGGCTGTAGAAAATGTAAATACTATTTTAGCTGAAGAACTTTTAGGTGTAAATGTATTCGAGCAAAACTATATAGATACTTTAATGTGCGAAATAGATGGAACACCCAACAAAGCTAAGTTAGGTGCAAACGCTATTTTAGGTGTTTCTTTAGCAGTAGCTAAAGCAGCAGCAGCAGAGTTAGGGATGCCATTATATCGTTATGTTGGAGGTGTAAGTGCTAATACTTTACCAGTACCAATGATGAATATTATTAATGGAGGTTCACATAGTGACGCACCAATTGCATTTCAAGAATTTATGGTTATGCCAGTAAAAGCGGAGAGTTTTTCTCATGCATTACAAATGGGAACAGAAATTTTTCATAATCTAAAAAAGGTATTACACGATAGAGGCTTAAGTACAGCAGTTGGAGATGAAGGTGGATTTGCTCCAAATTTAGAAGGAGGAACAGAAGATGCTCTTGATACAATTAAAAAGGCAGTTGATAACGCAGGTTATACATTAGGAGACGATGTTATGATTGCTTTAGATTGTGCAGCAGCAGAATTTTATGTTGATGGAAAATACGATTACACTAAATTTGAAGGTGAAACTGGAAAAATAAGATCAAGTAAAGAACAAGCAGATTATTTAGCTGAATTGTCTCGTAACTATCCAATTATCTCTATCGAAGATGGTATGGACGAAAACGATTGGGACGGTTGGAAATACTTAACAGAGCAAATTGGTGATAAAGTACAATTAGTTGGTGACGATTTATATGTTACTAATGTAGAGCGTTTATCTAAAGGAATAAAAAACGATATTGCTAACTCTATTTTAATTAAAGTAAACCAAATTGGAACTTTAACCGAAACTATTGCAGCAGTAAATATGGCTCATAATGCTGGTTATACTTCAGTAATGTCTCATAGATCTGGTGAAACAGAAGATAACACTATTGCAGATTTAGCTGTAGCATTAAATTGCGGACAAATAAAAACAGGTTCTGCTTCACGTAGTGATCGTATGGCAAAATACAATCAGTTATTACGTATTGAAGAAGAATTAGGAGAAGTAGCATACTACCCTAAAATGAAGGCTTTTAAAATAGGATAAGCCTCTCTATTATACAATTATAATTTAAAGCCTTTCAGTTACACTCTGAAAGGCTTTTTTTATTCCATAACTTTTATCAATATCTTAATTGTTAAATCATTGTAAAGAAGTTTTAAAAATCGCTACTTATTTCGTAAATTAGCATTCCGCATAAACAAGTAAAAATTCAATAAAAATATGTCAAAAACTGCTACGTTAGAAATCGACGGAAAAAAGCATGAGTTTCCTTTAATAGTAGGAACAGAAAATGAAGTTGCAATAGATATTAAAACACTAAGAGCTGTAACAGGTGGTGTAACAACTTTAGATCCTGGATATAAAAATACAGGAGCGTGTGAAAGCGCTATCACTTTTCTAAATGGAGAAGAAGGAATCTTAAGATATAGAGGGTATTCTATTGAAGAGTTAGCAGAGAAGGCAGATTTTTTAGAAGTAGCTTACTTGTTAATTTTTGGAGAGTTACCAACTCAAGAGCAATTAGATAAATTTAATGCAGATATTAAAGAACAATCTGTAGTAGACGATGATATTAAAAAAATAATAGATGCTTTTCCTAAGTCAGCCCACCCAATGGGAGTGTTGTCGTCTTTAACAAGCGCATTAACAGCTTTTAATCCTTCTTCTGTAGATGTAGATTCTGATGAAGAAATGTACAAGACTGTTTGTAAAATAATGGGTAAATTTCCAGTATTAGTCGCTTGGACTATGCGTAAGAAAAAAGGATTGCCATTAAATTATGGAGACAGTTCTTTAGGTTATGTAGAAAACATTTTAAAAATGATGTTCTCTAAACCAAATGAAGAATACAAGCAAAATGAAATTTTAGTAAATGCACTAGATAAATTGTTAATTCTACATGCAGATCACGAGCAAAACTGTTCTACTTCTACTGTAAGAATAGTAGGTTCTGCACATACTGGTTTATTTGCATCTATATCTTCAGGTATTTCTGCACTTTGGGGACCACTACATGGTGGTGCAAACCAAGCAGTATTAGAAATGTTAGAAGCTATTAAAGAAGATGGAGGAGATACAAAAAAGTTTATGGCTAAGGCTAAAGATAAAGAAGATCCTTTCCGTTTAATGGGCTTTGGACATAGAGTTTATAAAAACTTCGATCCTCGTGCAAAAATTATTAAGGTTGCAGCAGACGAGGTATTAGCAGATTTAGGTGTTGAAGATCCTGTACTTGATATTGCAAAAGGTTTAGCTTCTGAGGCATTAAGCGATGAGTATTTTGTAAAACGTAAGCTTTATCCTAATGTAGATTTCTACTCAGGTATTATTTACAGAGCAATGGATATTCCGGTAGAAATGTTTACTGTAATGTTCGCTTTAGGTCGTTTACCAGGTTGGATTGCACAATGGAAAGAAATGCGAGCGCGTAAAGAACCAATTGGACGTCCAAGGCAAATTTATATTGGTGAAAACCTTAGAGCCTTTAAGTCTGTTGAAAAAAGATAATATTTAATAAATTTTAGACAAAGCTTCATAAGAAATTATGGAGCTTTTTTATATACTCTCATCATGTTAAAACTCAATGTTAAAAATGAAACATCACGCCTTAGAGCAGTTGTTTTAGGTACAGCAAAAAGTAATGGTCCAACACCTAGTTTGGGTGAAGCTTACGATCCAAAATCTGCGGTACATATTAAAGCAGGAACCTATCCTGTAGAAGCTGATATGGTTAAAGAAATGGAAGCAGTCGCTACTATTTTTAAGAAGTACGACGTTAAAGTTTATAGACCAGAATTAATAGAAGATTGCAATCAAATTTTTGCTAGAGATATAGCTTTTGTTATAGATGACGTCTTTGTAAAGGCAAATATATTGCCAGATCGCGAGAATGAGCTAGATGCTATTCAATACATAATAGATCAAGTAAGTGCAGAGAAGGTTATTCGTCCACCAGAAGAAGTACATATAGAAGGTGGTGACGTTATGCCTTGGAATGATTATATTTTTGTTGGTACATATAGAGAAGACGAATATTCCGATTGTATTGTTGCGCGTACAAATGTACAAGGTGTAGAATTTCTAGAAAAAACCTTTCCTAATAAAAAGGTAAAGTCTTTTAATTTAAGAAAATCGCAAACCAATCCAAGAGATAACGCTTTGCATTTAGACTGTTGTTTTCAACCTATTGGAACAAATAAAGCGATTTTACACAAAGAAGGATTTCTTGAAGAAGAAGAATATGAATGGCTTTTAAATTACTTCGGAAAAGAAAATTGTTTCATTATCTCTAAAGAGGAAATGTATAACATGAATAGTAATATATTTTCAATTTCTGAAGATGTTATTATTTCTGAAAAAAACTTTACAAGATTAAATACTTGGCTACGCGACAATGGTTTTACGGTAGAAGAAGTGCCTTATGCTGAAATTTCTAAACAAGAAGGTTTACTTAGATGTAGTACTATGCCATTGATTAGAGATTAGTATAAAAACAAAAAATGCGTCACAATTGCGACGCATTTTTCTCACTATCAATTATAGAGTCTCTCAATCTATAATCAACTTCTTTATAACTTTATTTTTACCAGCTACTAACATTTGAACAATGTAAGTTCCTGATGCTAAATTTGAAACGTTAATTCTATTGTCATTTTTTACCAAGTTTTTTGATAACACTTGTCTTCCTAATAAATCGAATAATGTAACATCTAATTCATTGATTGAACTAAAATTGATAGTCAATTCTGTTGATGCTGGATTAGGATACATTTTTATTAAGTTACTATCAAATTCAGTAACACCTAATGTAGAGGTTTGAACACCACAATAGGTTATACTCCAGGAATTTAAAACACCATCATCACCAATACCTGTATCTGTAACATTTAATTTCCAATCACCAAAACTACTTTCTCCATTAAAAGCAGAAAGAGGTTGCACAGGTTGTAAGGTTCCAGAAATAGCAGGACTAGTTGTAGAACAAGTAATAGAAGCAGAGCCTGCATCATCAAAAGTTGCAATCATGTCTGGGTTTCCTTCACATTGCGTTGCTATCAAAGCTACAGAAGTACCTTGAGGACTAATTAATTCTAAAACAACATCTCCAATAAAAGGATGCGTAATGTTTACACTAATATTAATGTCTGATAAAGGAATGTCATTTCCAATAGTTATCGTACTATTTAAAGTTTGTGTAGAAACAATTGGTGTTGGTGCTGTACTATTCGCAGTTAAACACTCAGTCGAACCAGTTATAAAACTATATCCTGATGTAAATGTACCTTCAGCACAATTGCTTTTAGGTCTTACTCTCCAATAGTAAGTAGTAGCTTCACTTAGAGCTGTAGATTGTGTATACGAGTTACTAGTTGTAGAGCCAGTTTCAATAATAGTACTAAAGCCTGAGTTGCTAGCTATTTCAATATCATAGACTTCAGAAGTACCACTAGTATCTTCGCTCCATGTATAATTTGGATAAGTAGATTGATTAGTACTGGAATCTGCAGGACTACTAAGAGTGGGTGTTGGATATGCACTAGGTTTCAAAGTTAAATTAACATTTTGATTTCTAGTAATAGTTGTAGATGTACCATCTGCAACTATTGTATAATCTTGGGCAGTTGCACCAGAATAACCAGTAACAGTCATAGTAATCGTTTCTTGTGTATTATTAGCAGTAGCAGGAGAAAAAGCTGCATTAGCTCCTGTTGGTAGGCCAGTTGCTGTAAACATAACAGTTTCTAAAAATCCTGTAGATGGTGTATATTCAAAACCATAAGATGTAGAATTTGTATTATTACATTCTATTTTAGTAATATCTAAAGCTGTTAAAAAGAACGTAGGTGTAGTTACTTCTTCAATAGTAATTATTGCATCATTAACATCTAAGAAAATATTATCTGCAGCTTTTACCATTAAACGACCAGTAGTTGTAGTGGTTGGAGGAACAGTTATATCTGCAGTTCCATTATTTAATACACTATTGGCTAATATTACAGTATCTGTAAAATCTCCTAATGCTGAGAAAGTAATGTTTACTAATTGAGCATTTACTGTAAGTATGTTTGTTGTATTAGCTACATCCCAAGTAATGGTTTCTGTAGTACCTTGAATCCAAGTAGTATTTGAATTTTGACTAGATACTACAAAAGGTCCAGAAGTCATGTCTGTATTAACAGTCATTAAATCATCTGCTGTTTGTCCTCCATAAATAACGTTATCTCTTACTGTTAAAGCAAACTCGAAAGCACGTTGTACTTGAGGAATTACTTCCCAAGTTGGCATAAGATTATTTCCTAAAACATCACTTAATTGAGGAAAGTACCTGTTAGGCGCAGTTGTTCCTCTTCTAGATCTAAACATTGGACCGGCAGTTGCTGTAGGAGCTGGTTGTAGAGGAGATTGCATATCTTCATTATCATTTTGTTCCCAAGTGTATGTAATTACATCTCCATTAGTAGCTGTATCTGGATCTGAACCAGTTCCTGTAAGTTCAAATGCTGTTCCAATAGGTATAGTAAAATTGGCTCCGGCATTTGCTGCTGGAGGTAAGTTTGTTACTATTATTTCATCAAAACAAGTAGAACTAACACCACCTTGAATGTTTGCGCTTATGTCTCTAATGTTTACATAATTAAAATAATCGTCAGAATTATCTTGTACATTTTGGCCAGTACATATTCCAGCATAACCCATAATTGTAGAACCACTACCAGGTTCTACTTCTGTATTGTTACCACTTTTTAAGCATGTTGTAGTACCATTATGTGTATGGTAACCACCCATTTGGTGACCAATTTCATGCGCAACATAATCAACATCAAAAGAATCTCCTGTTGGATTTGATCTACCTGTCATTCCACTTCCTTTATTTCCAGAATTACAAATACAACCTATACAGCCAGCATTTCCTCCACCATCTGTATTAAAATTGTGCCCAATATCATAATTAGCATCACCAATACCTGGGAAACCAGCAGCATCTCCATCAATTACTTCCTGTGTTTTGTCGTTGTATTCACCATCCCATGGATCTGTTGCGGCATCATAATACATGATATCAAAATTGTTAGGTACAAATTGATATGTAATTCCCATTTCCTTTTCATAAATACCATTAACACGCGTCATGGTAATTACCATTTGCGCCATGATATTAGATTTTTTATCAAAATCTGTAGTTGCACTTCCAATAAATAATGCACCATACTCACCAGTACAAGACATTGCTAATTCGTAACGCCTTACTTTACTGTCGTCTGTAGCTCTAAAAACTTCTTTTGGAGGAGTTTGCATGGCTTTTTTATACATAGTATTATCTGTTTCACAAGAAAAAACATCTCCTGAAGTATTCACCAAATCATCACGCTTGTATGTTATATATATAGACTTGTCTTGAGTGTAAGGGTCAATAAAATATGTCGATTTTCCTGGCTCAAAAATTTGACCATGAAAGCCAGCTTGAGAAACACTAAAACGAATAAAAGTTCCTGGATTTTCTATAGAGCGACCAACATAACTTTTTATGTTTGGAAGTTGAGTTGCTAAACTTGGATGTAAAATTTCGGTATCTAAAACACGATAGTTTTCTACTTCTCCATCTGCGTTAGGAACATTAATAATATGAGAGGACTTTCCAAAAAACTGTCCTTGAATAGGTGCGTTATAAATTTTGTTTTTAATAGATTGAATGTTTACAGTATATAAGTTAAATGCAGTTGGCATTTTATCTTGATTAAAACTGATGTCTTTTATATCTGTTTTTTGAGATATTTTAGACCAATCTGCTGCTCTATTTTGTGACCATGAAATACTCATGATACAGCAAAGAACTACTGTGAAAATAAATGTAATTTTTTTCATAATAATTAGTTTTGATTAGAATATTAAAAAGCCCGATAGTATGGCACCACCAGGCTTTAAAGTTTACTTAAACTACTTAATAATAAACTTGAATGTATTGTTTTTGTTAATCACTAAAAAGTACATTCCAGCAGCTAAATTAACTGTAGAAACACTTGCATTATTTGTGTTAACTTTCTCTGTGTGAATTAATGCGCCTGTAATTGAATATATTGAAGTTGTTTCAATAAGGTTAGCAACACTCTTTACGGTAATGTTTTCGTTGTTAGATATCAAAGTTGGGTAAATTTGAAATTCTGAAGTTTCAAACTCTGTATTAGATAACGTGTTTGGCTCATGTAAAGCAAATGTGCTAAATCCAGTAAAGTTAGCTTTGTATGTTCTGTATTGTTGAGCCGCATTTGTTTCTAAAAGAGAACCTGCAATTATATAATTTCCAGATCCATCTGATGCATCATCAATAGCTCCACTTACTTTAATTATTTTTAAAGCACCAGGATCTGTAAAGCCTGTTAGTTCAGCATCTGTAAAATATAAAGTTACATCGTAAGTTGCTGTACTAGCATTTGCACCATCTGCTTCAATTTTAAATACTTTACCAGAGTGCTTTCCAGTTATATTGCTATACGAAGCAGTAATTCCAACTTCTTCTACATTAAGTGTTACACAACCTAAATCTACAGAAGCATTTTCTATAATACCTAAGACTCCACCGTCTTGATCACTAATAAAATAGATTTGATTACCTGTTTTTACAGTTTCACTATCTGAATTAGCTAAATCGCCTTCTACAGCTGCAGCTTGACCAGTTACTAAAATATTATCAATAGAGAAACTATAAGGTCCTGCTGCTATAGAGTCATTATACCATCTCCAAATTAAAGTAAACGCTTTATTATCTAAAGCAGGCATTACCATATTAAATGTTCCAACTTTGTTTGGCCCAAGTCCTCCTGGTGATCCATCTGTAGCAAACTTTTCAACAGATTCATAAGTTGCTCCATCAAACGAGTACATAAATTCTCCCCAATCAAATAATGCAGTTTGGTCATTTTCACCACCAGCTTCATAATCAAACTTAACAGTTACATTAGAGATACCACGAGCATCTACAGGTTTACTTATTAAATGTATACTACTAAAAACTGTACCATCATAAGTTGGTTCTGGTGTATTAGATAGATTTGGAACCACATAAGCTCTTCCTGTTGAAGTTGGTCCAGTACCATTAAATAACCATGTATTGGCATCAAATTCAGAATTTACAAACCATCCAGTTGGTGTAGTTGACACATCAAACGTTTCGTTTAGAAGTTCTACAGTTCCAGATCCTACAATTGGTACATAATCATCGTCCATAATTGTGATTGTATGTTTTCTTATACCTGTATCATTAGGGAAGTCCATTTGAATTTTTTCGGTTCCTTCAATTATTGCATCATTATAAATAGTAACTGTAACTTGTTGTGTATTAGAAGTTGCTGAAACTGGGAATGTTAAACTAGAAGGAGAAATATCAAAATCTTCACCTAAAGAAGCGGTAGAGTCACTAAATGTAAAATTAGCAGTTTGCGCTGTTGTTACAGTAGCAGCAGTTATAGATACAGTAATGGTTTTAACCTCATTACATCCATTTGTTGTAGTTGCTTCGTTTACTAAACTAGCACTAGATGCTTCGTATAATAAAACATTTGCATCTGGAGTTACATACTTTTCTCCAACACATACAGCGTGCCAAGCATTTGTTACTTGTTCTACTTCTGCAGAAGTATAATTCATTTCTGCAATTAGTAATGTTGCTTTTCTCATTTCTTCAAACTTAGCGTTTGGAGTTAATAGCAATTCTGCTTGAAATGTAATTTGTTCTGCAATTGCATAACCAAGACCTGTTACAGAATAGGCCTCTCCTCCTGGATTATCAACTCCATCTTGTGTAGATGGGTCTACAACAGCTTTGTCTTTTCCTGGAGATAATGTTTGTCCAGAACCTGTAACTAATAAATAAAACCATTTGTTAAGTACACCACTATTGTTGTGTACACCACATTGATCGTTTGCTAGTGTTGGTTCACCGCATTCTGGTTCTGCCCAGTCTGATCCACCATAACAAGAAGGATTACCAGCAGCGTTTGGATCATCCATCCAACGTAACGCTCTTGAATCTGCAGATCCAGGTGCTAAACCTCCGTCTCTTTCATCAATCTGTTCTCCAATTCCCCAAGGATCGTATGGAGGTACAGTACCACCAATTTGAATAACATAATTTTCTACGGCTGCTGCCCAGATATCAGAGAAACCTTCGTTCATAGCTCCAGATTCTCTTGCGTAAACAAGATCTGCAGTTGCAGAACACACTCCATGTCCAATTTCATGTCCACAAACATCTAAAGATGTTAATGGTAAAAAAGAACCATTTGGGTTTCCTCCACCTTGGTAACTTCCATCTCCATAAGTCATAGCTGTTCCGTTCCAAAAAGCATTATCATAAGCATCACCAAAATGCACATAATTAAGAATTTTAGTTCCTTTATTATCATGACTACTTCTACCGTGCTTTTCTGCCCAATATCTTACCACAATTTCTGCTCCCCAATGTGCATCTAATGCAACATCATCATTCTTTTTTTCATTATGAGTTGGATAACTTAGACTAAAATCATTTCTTAAATGCTCTGCAGATGACCAATTATTGTCTGAAATTTCTGCAACCGTTTGTGCTTCTGCTGATCTTGAGTAACCATCATAAATTGAATAAGAGGGAATACCATTAACATTAACTGGAGCGCCACCAACACCATCATAAGATCTTGTTTCGTTTAATACTAAAGATTCGTCTGCTGGAGTTGCTGGATCATCAACAACACCATAAGATGATAAATTTATTGTTCCATCTAAAGAATATGCTGTTACACTTCCTCCTAAAGGAGCATCGCTTGTAAATGTTGATAACGTAGTTTCAAAAGTTCTATTTCCAGCAAATCTTGTGTCACCACTTGCTTGTACAAAATAAGGAGCGTAAGAAACTACTTTTTTAGCTTCATCTCTTTTCTCATTAATTTCGTTAGCATGCTTAATAACGGCATCAGCTAATAATATTTTTCCTGATTGCGCATCTACAAAAACGTTTGCTCTATAAACAGGTTCTGAAGCATAAATATTAAATTTATATGCTAATTTTAATTTAGCTTTATATGATGAGTAATCGTTAACATATACTAATTCACCTACAGGAAAATGTTCTACATAACTAGCTTCAAGACTACTTAATGCGTTTGCATCGAATGTTTTTGCCATTTGTTCTGTAATAACATCCCATACATATTTATCTGCGCCTACGTGTTGCGTTGCTTTATTTCTAGCATGCTCTTTAGATAAGGTAACAGGAGCATTCATGCTCTGCTCTATATTATAATGCTCTAATGTTACAAACTTAACTTCGCCTTCTTTTACAAAAGCTTTGTATCTAGCATGTGCTATGTTTACATCATTATATGTAGCAGAAAATGTAATGATTTCAGATCCAATTTTAGATTTTGATACATCTGTAATTTTAAATTGAAAAGCATCATTGTTAATTTGAAGTGTGTTTTTTAGAAAACCTGGTAAGTTTTCAATAGTTAAACTGTAATTGGGTTTAATTTTAATACTTGAAGGTGTTTGTCGTTCTTGGTTCATTAAGTACGACTCAATTTTTGTGTCTGTTTTTAGACTGTTTTCAAGGTTTTGTTGTTTTTGCTGAGCTGATAAAAATCCAGAAAAAAGGACACAGCATGCAAGAAGTAAAATTTGTTTCATAATTACAATTGTTAATTAGTTAAAAGTTTAAAACCCTAACTATTAGGATTAAATCTTGGTTAAGCTAAAACTTGAGTTTTTGGCAAATGGACAAATATGCCCTTAACGTTATTAAGACAATCGAAATTAATTTTACCCTAAAATTAATTGTGATTTCCTTAACAAAATTAAATTTGTTAACTAATTATTGAGAGAGATGTATTAATTAATACGGTAGTAAATAGTGATAAAGAGCTTACAAAAACGCTCCTTTTTATTTTTGATGTAAATACGGTAAAATGTTAATATAGAAAATAAACTTGAGAGAGAGAGAGAGAATAAACAACTTATGTAAAAATCAATTAGAAGGTTTTAAATACAAAATAAAATTTATAATCAATTAACTAACGTCTGTTAGCCGTAAATATATAAAGTTATGTTAAATATAAAAATTTTAAAAAGACTTTTACTATGCGTACATAAAGAAAGATTAAATTTAGCTCTAAAGCTAATATTTTGAGTGTATACTAACGAGTTTTATTAAGGTATCATAATTCTTGAAAGAAAATTCACCCATTTAAATACGCATAATCTTACAGTAGAAGTATTCCATAAGCTTCTATATTGTGTTTATAATACTGTTTTATTAGGAGTTAAAATTTTAGAGAAGGAAGTTAGCTTCTAATAGTTTTTATAGTGATATATCTTACATTTTATAAACACTATTGATAATTGGTTTTCGATAGTGATCCCTTGGGTAATCAGACATTCTTATGTTTTCTTTTTGTAATTCTGCTAATGCATTTTTTGCAATCCATTTTGCAGATTTACTTTCAAATTTTAGTATCTCTCGAGCCACATCTATTGCTTTTCTATTTAAGTCAATATTACGTTTGCCAATATTTCGTAAAGCCCAATTAATGGCTTTTTTCACATACTGTCTCTCGTCATTTGCTTCGCGCTTTATTATTAGAAAAAACTGTTCAAACAACTCGTTTTCTGAGGTTTTATCTGCCATACAATATGATGCTAAGATTGCAAAGCTAGCTCTTTTTTCAAATTGGGATTCTCTCTCAGACCACTCTAATATTTTAGCAATGGCAAATTCACTTTTAGAGAAAAGCCCCATACAAAAACTGTCACAGATTTCCCAGTTCTCGAATGTCTTAACCCATTTTTCCATTAAAGGTTCTGTAACATCTTTAGGTTTAAACATTTTGCTACACAAAAGTCGTGCTTCGTAAATTCCGCTATCAAAAAGTTGTAAAGCAAGTTCGTTGTTTTGCCCAATGTCTTTGGCTATTATTTTTAAATCCTTATGATAAATACCTAAAGAATTGTTAGAAATTATTCCAAATTTTTTCTCTTTGAAGATTACCTTATCAGCATCTCTTAAATCATAAAGACATTCTATAATTTTATTGTAAGTCATTTGTTGCTATTTTAAGTCTTAGACAATTAAAGGCTATAAATATTGCATTCTTAGTAGACCACGAAATGCTTAAACGGGATAATAAGACTTACTTCATTGTAGAAAATGAGTAGTTTTTTTATAAAACAGCTTCTAGCTTTTATTGAATTACTATTTTTTTTGTAACTCTAGTCTTGTCATTTTTTAAAGTAGCTAAATAAATACCGCTATTTAAAAAGCTTAAATCGATAGTTTCTGTCTGGCTGTTTATTTTTGCTTTATAAACGATCTTTCCTAATACATCTAGTACTACTATCTCTAAATTTTCAGTTATAGAATCTTTTAGTTTTATATTAAATTTACCTGTAGAAGGATTTGGATAAAAACTAATATCACTTTTAGAATTAAAAGTTGTAACATCTAAAGTATTAAGAGCAACAGCAAACTCTAAAGCAGTACCTAATGCACCTTTAGTAACTTCAAAAAGATAGTTTACATCCATATTAGCTAAAGTATCTGAACTTGTATGTGCATGTGGTGTTTCATTTTTTTCGTAAAGACCAGTGATTATCTCTCCATTGTTTTCAAAAGGAACATAATCTGAAGAATACGCATAAGAAATTTCGGTATTTAAGTTTGAATAAAAACCAAAACAATTAGCCATAATAGTTGTTGAAGCAGCAGAAGCGGCATTATTAGAACTAGGTGTGTTGTCTTGGTCGTTTTCGCAAACAATAGTGTTGTTTATTAAACCATTAACACCTCCAACTTCATCGATATTAAATACTAGAGAAATATCTAAGTTATCTGGTATTACTGTATTGTTTACGTAATAATTACTTCCTATTAAACCATCTTCTTCTCCACTAAAATGAATGAATTTTATTGAGTATTCTGTGTTCACATTTTTTAATAATCTGGCTAGTTCCATAATTAGCACAGTACCACTTCCGTTATCATTTGTACCTGTTCCATTTATAGTGTCGTAATGTGCATCTATAATTAGGTAAGTATTTGGATATACAGATCCTGTTTTTGTAATAATAATATTATTTGTTGTATTCCCTCCATAACTAAAAGGTTGCTCTACTATGTTTGTGTAACCTAAGTTTTGATACCTTGTTTTAATCCAGTTTTGCGCATTACCAAGTGCAGTAGAGCCAACATCCTTAACTCCAAAGTTTTCGAATGCAGTTAAGTCTGTTAATATATTTGAAGAAGAAACATTGGAAACAACAGTGTTATAGTATGCGTTATAGGTTTGAGCGTTTAAAGATGAAATACTTAAAGTAAGTAAGATTACTAAAGTTTGTAATATTTGTCTCATTATTGTGGGCTTTTGCATGAAAATAAATGTATAAACAGTAAACAAATGTATGTTATTTAAAACGAACTCTAAAACTCAAATTAGGAGTAAAACCAAGCGACTTACTATCAATTTTAGAGATAGAATTATCTTCGTTTAAAATGTAATAACTGTTAAGTGTGTTTTCTCGATTTAAAAGATTCCAAATCGAAAAACCTAATTCGGCTTTTGTGTTTTTAGCTAAATTAAAATTATAAGTTCCAGAAAAATCGGTTCTAAAATAATCGTCTAAATTGGTGTTATTTGCTGGGTTGTAATTTATAGTATTATCGAATATTGGTTGTTGTTTGTTAGGAGTTGTAGTTGGTTTTCCAGATTGCCAATTAAAACCTAGTGCCAGTTTTAAATTATTAAGAGTGTAGGTGCCTGCAAAAGTGAGTGCTTGAGAAATAGCAGTATTGTTAGCGAATGCTTGTGCATTATTTAGTGTAGGAAACGAATAAGTGTTGTCGCTTACAGAGTAACTTAGCCACGTGCTAAAAGCGTTAAATTGCTTATTTATTAAAAAGTCTATACCTTTAGTTTTGTAGTTTCCAATGGCATGTATGTTTTGATATTGGTTTTGAAATCCTTGACTTCTTGTAGTTATACCATCTACATGTTTAATAAAAGCTTCTGCGCTTACTAAGAGTTTATTTTTGTTGTAATGCAAACCAATAGAAGCTTGTTTGCTTTCAATAATTGGTAACGTGGTGTTGTTTGCTAAAACCCAACGGCGTTTTTCGATACCTAAAAAATCGTTTTGTCTATCAATAACTTGAGAAGTGACTTGACTTTTAAATTCGCCTAAAAGTTCAGCCTTAAAATGTTTTAAAAATTTATGATTGACACTTAAACGCGGTTCTAATAATAATACGTTAAAAGGTTTGTAATAATTGCTTCTAGTTCCAATTTTTAAATGTGTTCTATTGTTGTAAGACGAAAAAGTAAACTCACTAAAAGTGGAATGTGTACTAACCTCATGTTTTATTTCACTCCTAAATTCAGGGTTGTTTATTTCTTCAAGATTGGTAATACCTACTTGTGAATATTGGTAGCCATTTATCCAACGCAAACGTTCATTAAAGTCTAATTTAAGTTGTAAAGTGATGCCATGATCTAAAACAGCATTGTTTTGTTGTAAGCGTTGGTTGTTTTCTGCATCAAAATTTGTGGCATTTAGTTTATAGTCTGAAACGTTTAGTTGTACTTCGCTACTTAAAAAATCACTCCACTGCCTATTATAGTTTAATCCTGTGGCAAGATTTCGTTGTGTAATACCACTATTTAAAGCAGTTGTTATATTATTGCTAGTATTACTTTCTAAGTAGTCTAACGCATTAAAAATAGTAGTAAAACTAAATCTTAATTTATCTTTAACTGAAAGGTCGTGCAATAATTTTGCGCTTATATCGTAAAAATAGAATGTCTCGTTTGAAGTTGAATTTTGGTTATCTACTGAAGGATTATCAATATCTGAATCCTGAAATATACGATCGAAATACTGTTGATACGTTGGTGTGTTTGCAACATCTGTAATAGACCGTCTTGCAGATAATTGCAACTCCATATTATTCTGTAGCTTTAGTTTAGTAAACGCATTTGCTTCAATTAAATTTAAGCCTAAACCTGCAGAGCTCTCTTCGTTTAAATCGTTATCTAAACGCATATCTATTGTGCTCGAAACACCATCGCCATATAATGCGCTTGTGCCGTTTTTAGAAATAACAACATTAGAAACTAGGTTAGGATCGAAGGCAGATATTAACCCGAAAAAATGACCAGATTGATACATCTTTATACCATCCCAAAGTATTAAATTCTGGTCGTGTGTTCCACCTCTAACATTAAGATTAGAAACAGATTCATCAACACTTAAAACGCCTGGTAATGCTTGAACAGTTTGTAAAACATCAGGTTCTATTAAACCAGGAAGGATGCCATAATCGTTTGGGTTTAAAACAATTTCGCCAGTTTTATTTTTTGAAATACCTGTTGTTAAATAGGTGTTTAGCTGTACTTCTTGGAGCGCTTCAATTGGCCTAGTTACTTTTCGACTGGGAGCAATGGCAACAAAGCGACTGTTTATAATTTTGAAGTTTAAATTAGTGTTTGTTCTTAGGTAGGTTATCGCATCGTTATAGGATAATAATGTTGAAGGTTCAGTGATTTCAACACCTTCTATAGTTTTGTCTGCGTAAGTAAATCTAATATCAAAACGTTTTTCTAAAGCTTTTAAAACTGTGGTAAGTGGTATCTTTTCAGTTTTAAAAGTTTGTGAATTCACGCTAATAAAACTAAAAAAGAATAGGATAATTAAGAGAGTGAACTTAATTTTTTTACTCACGCTTTAGCGATATCTTATTGTTGTTTTTAGTATAGGCTAAGTTAAGTGGAATAGTAATGACTTGCAATGCAATGTCCAAATTATTATGCGCAAAACGACCTGTAAACAACTGGTTTGTATCTATATTATTAACGCTAAAAGTAACATTGTATTGTCTTTCAAACTCTGCTATTACTTGAGTGTAAGGCATGCTTTTAAAAGCAGACTCATTGTTAATCCAAAACGGACTAGTATTTTTTATAGTTGGTGTTTCAACTAAGGTGTTCTCTAAAATTAAAAAACGTTCTCCAGGTTTTAAAATACGGCTTGTTTCATTGTATTCTACTTTTACAGAGCCTTCGTAGCAAATAACTTCAAAAAGATTAACTCTGTTTTTAACGTTAAACTCTGTGCCTAAAACAGAAATATTTCCAGACGATGTGTGTACAGTAAACTTAGAGCCTTTGGCAACTTTAAAGTAAGCTTCTCCATTTAAGTCTAGATCTCTACTATCACTCCAACTACTCTTATTAAAAGCTAAAGTAGATTTTGCATTCAATTTTACTTGAGAATTATCAGGTAAAATTACATTTTCTTTTTCAGCAAATTCAGTTGTTATATTGGTGTCTAAAGTTGTAGTGTAATAATAAGAACTAAAGCAAATAGCTAAAATTGCAGCTACACGTAAAAACGGCTTTAACCAATTGTTTTGTTTCTTAGTTTTGTTTTTTAAGACAAGATTTAATTTTTCTAATTCACTTTCAGATTCAAAATCTAGAGACTTAAATTGCTGCAAAGCAGAATCCAACCTAGTTAACTCATCGAAGTCTTCAAGCTGTTTAAAAGCTTCAAGCTCCTGAGAATTCAGGTTGTTGTCTAACCATTTTTTTATTAAATCTTCTCGTTTCATAATTCTTATTCAAGTATATAACAACTATATATTAAAAACTCCTACCATTGTTTAAATTCACTATAACTCCTTTATGTCTTGACGCAATTTTTTTAACGCTCCATAAATACGTTTTTCTACAGCTTTAGTACTAATGCCAAGTATCTCTGCTATTTCTTTATGTCTTTTGCCTTCAACACGATTCATCATAAAAGCAACACGTTGCGCATTCGTTAAATTAGAAAGTGCTGTTTGTAATTTTTTATTATATTCTTGTTCCTCCATTACAAATTCTGGAGACTCATTAGTGTAATGTTTTGGTTTTGTTTGATGGTGTTTTAAAACAATTTTATGATGCTTTACTTCATTTAACATTAAGTTGTTTGCAATAGTAAAAAGATAGCTTTTTGCTTTTTCTGGTGTTACTTTTTTACAGTTCTCCCAGAGCTTTATAAAGGCATCTTGGGTTTTGTCTTTTGGGTTTAAGTGGTCACCAAATTTATAGTACAAGAAATTACTTAAATCTTTTGCGTGCTTTTTAAACAAAGCATTAAAGATGATTTCATCACAAATATTATCATGTAAATTTTTTGCCATAGGTGTTTATAAAAACTTTCTAAATGTAAAAAAAAAGGAATACAGAGTTAGGGATTTTTAAAAGTATATTGTTTTTATATTATATCAGCCTATTAAAAACAAAGATTATGAACTTTAATTTGTTTAAAATATTGAGTAAAAATAGAATTACTTTATGTGTTATAGCCTTATTGGTATTTGCATGTCAAGAAGAATTAACAGAAGTTGCATTACCAAATAATCAAGAGATGATTATTGAAAACTCTAGTTTGGCAGAACTAATACAAAACACTGTGTCTTTAGATGGTTCGATAGATAATATTATAGATAATGCTAATTGCTTACTCATTAATTTACCTGTAACTGTAGAAATAAACGGTGTTACTGTTATTATTGATAGCATTGAAGATTACCAAGTTGTAGAAGCTATTTTCGATGAGATAAATACAGATGAAGATAGTGTAGAAATATTATTTCCTATTACAGTTACTCTAAACGATTATACAGAAGTTATAATCATTAATAATGATGAATTAGAGGTTTTTAAAAATGAGTGTTCTAGTGAAAATGAATCAGATAACGATATAGAATGTATAGATTTTCAATATCCAATTGTGTTTTCAATTTACAATACAAACATTCAACTAACAGAAACAGTAATTATAGATTTTGATGAAGCACTTTATAGTTTTATTGAAAACTTAGAAAGCGGTGTTTTAGCAAGTTTAAACTTTCCAGTAACCATGGTTTTAAGTGATGGCAATATTGTAGTTGTTAATGATAATCAAGAGTTAGAAGCAGTAATAATTGATGCTAAAGATGGTTGCGAGGAAGACGATGACTATGATTGGGATGATGATAACTGCGATATAAACCAAGTTGAGGCCAATCTCCTAGAATGCGAATGGACTATTACTAGTTATAATAACGATACTGGGTTTAATATTTTTAATATCGATTTTATGGATAATGGAAATACAACAATTACTTCCGATAACGAGTCTTACACTTCAGATTGGACTATTTCTTTAGATGGAGATATTTATTTAGATTTTTCAAGTATTTCTGGAGGAAACATTCAAGTTTTAGAAGGCAATTTTATTCTAGTAGAATGTACGCCAAATCAAATGATATTTCATGATCCAATCAATACGGATATTGAATTGATTTTAGATAAGGATTGTTGCAATAATCCAGGTGTTTTGTTAAACGATTTAATAATTTATATGCCTTTTGCAGAAGAAGCTCACGATTTAATAAGCGGTTTTAATGCACAAAACATTACAAATACATTTGTAGAAGATAGAAGCGGAAACTCTTTGTGTGCTATGGCATTTACAGGAAACGATACATTCGAAATTCCTGTAAATACAGATAACCAACTTATTCAAGGCGATAGTTTTTCTATTAGTGTTTGGTTTAAAATGCAAAATACAGTAGCAGGAGATTTAGAAATATTCTTTAGGTCACCAGGAAACGCAACTCAAGGATTTCAGTTAGGAGTTTACGACTTAAACACGCCATTGCTTTCAGATAATTTAGGTTTTAATCTTTGGGATAATGACTGGAATGGAGAAGTTGATGTTGTATGGGAAAATACAGACTGGCATCATCTTGTAATAACTGTTGATGCTAATAATGCGGTTAAACTTTATAGAGATGGAATTTTAAGAAACGATATTGGGAATTCAACTATAAGTATTGGTACTCAAGCTGCAAATACATATATTATAGGTGAAGGTTTTGTTGGTCATTTAGACGATTTAAGAGTTTATAAAAGAACATTAAATCCAAATGAAGTAAACACATTATATACTTTGGATGGAGATTGTTATGACTGTTTATAATTAAAATATAGTTTTTGTTAAGTCGATTAATAATCAAAACTAAAAGGTTGCTAAATTTAGCAACCTTTTTTTATGGAATTATTTGCACCCGAAACTTCGTAAATAGGCTTCAAATTCCTATTTTTGTGCTTCTTAAAAACAGAAAGAATTATGTTTAATAATTTAAGTGAAAAGTTAGATAAAGCGCTACACGTACTAAAAGGTCACGGAAGCATTACAGAAGTTAATGTTGCCGAGACTTTAAAAGAAGTTCGTCGTGCACTTTTAGATGCCGATGTTAACTTTAAAATAGCTAAAGATTTTACCAATCGCGTAAAAGAAAAAGCATTAGGGTCTAACGTATTAACGGCGTTACAACCAGGACAATTAATGGTTAAAATCGTTAAAGACGAATTAACCGAGCTTATGGGAGGAGATGCTGCAGGCATAAACCTATCTGGAACTCCAACCGTAATTTTAATGTCTGGTTTACAAGGTTCTGGTAAAACAACCTTTTCTGGTAAATTAGCAAACTTTTTAAAAACTAAAAAAACTAAAAAACCTTTATTAGTTGCTTGTGATGTTTACAGACCAGCAGCAGTAGATCAATTACATGTAGTAGGAGATCAAATAAAAGTAGACGTTTATAGCGATAAAGGAAATAATGATCCAGTTGCCATTGCATTAGCAGGTATTGCATATGCAAAGCAAAACGGACATAATGTGGTGATTATTGATACAGCAGGTCGTTTAGCTGTAGATGAAGCCATGATGACCGAAATATCGAACATTCACAAAGCCATCCAACCTCAAGAAACACTATTTGTTGTGGATTCTATGACAGGTCAAGATGCTGTAAATACAGCTAAAGCCTTTAACGATGTCTTAAATTTTGATGGTGTAATTCTAACAAAATTAGATGGTGATACAAGAGGTGGAGCAGCAATTTCTATTAAATCTGTAGTAAACAAGCCAATTAAATTTATTGGTACAGGTGAGAAAATGGAAGCGATAGATATTTTCTATCCTTCGCGTATGGCAGATCGTATTCTTGGAATGGGAGATGTTGTATCTTTAGTTGAAAGAGCTCAAGAGCAATTTGACGAAGAGGAAGCAAGAAAAATACAGAAAAAAATTGCTAAAAACCAGTTCGGGTTTGATGATTTCTTAAAACAGATTCAGCAAATTAAGAAAATGGGTAATATGAAGGATCTTGTAGGCATGATTCCTGGAGCAGGAAAAATGATGAAAGATGTAGATATCGATGATGATGCTTTTAAACACATTGAAGCTATTATTCATTCTATGACAGTTCAAGAAAGAACAAATCCTTCGGTAATAAATGCAAGTCGTAAAAAACGAATTGGAAAAGGATCGGGAACTTCGGTAACACAAGTAAATCAGCTTTTAAAGCAGTTCGACCAAATGAGCAAAATGATGAAGATGATGCAAGGCGGAAAAGGAAAAGCAATGATGAATGCAATGAAAAACATGAAGTAATTCTTGTTTTAAATTTATAATATTAAGTCTAAGTTATACTAGATAAAAACAACCAATTAAAGGAATTCAATAATGACTATACTCGACGGTAAAAAAGTATCAAACGATATTAAAAACGAAATCAAAGCTGAAGTTGATAAAATGAAAGCTAATGGTGAGAAAGTGCCACACTTAGCTGCTGTTATCGTTGGGAATGATGGAGCTAGTTTAACTTACGTTGGAAGTAAAGTTCGTGCTTGTGAGCGTGTTGGTTTCGAATCTACAATGGTTCGTTTGTCTAACACAACAAGTGAGGTTGAGTTATTAGATAAAATTGAAGAATTAAATAATAATGAAGATATAGACGGTTTCATTATTCAGTTACCATTACCAGCACAAATAGATACACAAAAAGTGTTAATGGCTGTCAATCCAGATAAAGATGTCGATGGTTTTCATCCTATGAATTTTGGAAAAATGGCGTTAGATATGTCAACATTTATTCCTGCAACACCATTTGGTATTTTAGAACTTTTAGACCGTTACGAAGTATCTACAAAAGGAAAGCATACTGTGGTTATTGGTCGTTCTCATATTGTTGGAAGACCAATGAGTATATTAATGGGAAGAAAAGGATTTCCAGGAAACTCAACAGTTACACTTACACATAGTCACACTAAAAATATTACTCAAATTACATCACAAGCAGATATTATTATTTCGGCATTAGGAGTTCCTAATTTCTTAAAAGCAGAAATGGTAAAAGACGATGTTGTAATTATTGATGTTGGAATTACAAGAGTTCCAGACGAATCTCACCCTAAAGGTTACGTTATTACTGGAGATGTAGATTTCGAAAACGTTAGTAAAAAAGCAAGTTTTATTACGCCTGTTCCTGGTGGAGTAGGGCCTATGACAATTGCAATGTTACTTAAAAACACATTATTAGCAAGAGAACGTCACAGAGCAATGTAATTTGTATATTGTAGCGTGATATTTTTAAAATCAATACTAATTGTCTCAATAGAAATAGGAAGTATTCAGCATATTATGCCAATTGCATTTGCTGTTATTTTTGCTATTATTTTAATTAAATTTTCTAAAAGCAAGCTCAATAAAAAGCAACAAGAAAAGGTTTTTAAAGGCTTAGGTGCTTTTGTTTCACTTACAGTTTTAGCATTTCATATCAATCTTATTTCAAAAGGAGGTTATAGTATAGTTGCAGATTTACCATTGTTTCTATGTAGTTTTATGGCACTTTTTATTTTTATTTTTACAGAAAGCAGAAAATATTGGCTTTATGAAATTTTACTGTTTTGGATTATTGCAGGAACAAGTCAAGCTGTACTTACGCCAGATATTCCTATCGGCTTTCCAAGTTTTGATTATTTTAGATATTGGATTGCGCACTTAGGTTTACTAGTCATCATTTTTTATGCAACTTTTGTTTTTAATTTACTACCTACTTGGAAAAGTATGTTTAAATCCTTTTTAGTATTACAGGTTTATATGCTTACTGTTTTAGGAATAAATTACCTGTTAGGTTCAAATTATTCATACTTAAATAAAAAACCAGAATCGGCTTCTGTATTAGATGTGTTAGGAGATTGGCCAATGTATTTAGTAGTTGTTGAAGTTTTTTTAATCCCTTATTTTTTTATTATTTACTTGCCGTTTTTTATTGCTAAAAAGCTAAAGAAAAATCCTATTTAGCAAATAGCTGACTCCTATCTTTAAAAGCTTTAAACTCTAAAGCGTTTCCAGCAGGATCTTTAAAAAACATTGTCGCTTGTTCTCCAACTAATCCTTCAAAACGAACATAAGGTTCTATAATAAATTTAATGTTTTTTAGTTTTAGTTCTTCTGCGAAAGCGTGAAAATTATCCCAAGGTAAAACAACACCGTAATGTGGAACAGGAACATGTTTACCATCAACTTCGTTTATTGTTTCGGCTTCTAAAGATTTTTCTTTAAAGTGAATAACCAATTGGTGTCCAAAAAAATTAAAATCGACCCAATGGTCACTGCTTCTGCCTTCTTCACAGTTTAGAATGTCGCGATAGAAAATGCGACATGTTTCTAAATTATGAACTGGAATAGCAATGTGAAATGGTGACAATTGAGACATGATTAATAAGTATAAAACAATTACTCTTTTCTTCTGTTAATAGAATGAATTTTATTTGTTTCTTTAATTTCTGTAGTTTTAGAGGTCTGTTTAGATTCATTATAATGCTTGTCTGAATCTTCTAAAAGCATATTCAAAGTTTTTAATTCATCTGTTGTAAACTCACGATATTCACCTACAGGTACATCAAGCTTAATATTCATTATTCGAGTACGTTTTAACGACGTTACTTCGTAGGTTAAATATTCGCACATACGTCGAATTTGCCTGTTTAAACCTTGTGTTAGAATAATACTAAAGGTATGAGAATCTATTTTTCTAACGGTACATTTTTTAGTGGTTTTATCTAAATCTTCAAGATATATTCCGCTAGCCATGCGTTTAATAAAGGTTTGCGAAATTGGTTTATCTACAGATACAAGATATTCTTTATCGTGATTATTACTCGCGCGAAGGATCTTGTTTACAATATCTCCATCGTCTGTAAGGAAAATTAAACCTTCACTAGGTTTATCTAATCTACCAATAGGGAAGACGCGTTTTGGATATTTTATATAATCTATAATATTGTCTTTCTCAACGCGAGTATCAGTCGTACAAACAATACCTACAGGTTTGTTAAATGCTAGATATACAAAATCTGCTTTACGTTCTGTAATCGATTTACCATCGACTTCAACAACATCGCTTTGGGTAACTTTTGTACCTAATTCTGGAACAGATCCATTAATAGTTACACGTCCAGCGTCTATAAGTCTATCTGCTTCGCGACGAGAACAATAACCAGCTTCGCTGAGGTATTTGTTAAGTCTGGTGAGTTTTTCTTCCATAATGCAAAGTTACAATTTAACTAGCGATATATTCTAGAATATGATTGTTTACAACGTCGTTTCGTAAACCATGACCATATCCTGTTGTAGAGATAAATGTTGCTTTTTTATGATTTTCTACAATCAATTTAGCATCATTATATGGAATGATTTTATCTTCTACATCGTGAATAATAAGTGTTTCTGTTTCTATGTTTTTAGCAAAATTAGCCAAAGAGAAATAAGAAGGCAGATTGTTAAAACGTTCTAAAACTAAATTGTTTAATCCGTTTTCTATACGTTTGTTATAACCCATCATGTCAACATAGCGCTTAAAAACACCAGTAAATTCTGAAGGAGCACCAAGTAGAATAAGTTTTTCTAGATTTTTGTTTTGGTATTTATTTTGGTAGAAACCCGAAGCCATTCCGCCAACCGAATGACCTATAATTATGTCTGGTTTGTAGTGTTCTACAGTAAGGTGAATGCATTCAGAATAAATAACCGCATTAAACTGCTTACCGCTAGAGGCTCCATGCGCAGGAGCATCAAGAGCAATAACATTATAATCTAATGCTCTAAGTTGGTTAATTAAAACTTCCCAACGGTGTGTATTGCTTTCCCAACCATGAGCCAATAAAATAGTTTTACCAGTACTTTTCCAATTATAAGTTAAGATATTAAAGTCTTCATATTTTAACTGATGTGTCTTTGCCGAGTCTAAAAAAGCTTTCTGGTTTTCTAAAACACGTCCTTTTCGAGGAGTTGCAAATAAGTCCAATGCTTTATCTGAAGCATATTTTGGAGAAATATAACTTATCGCGTTTAGCGAGTTTCCTATTATTTTTATTATTGAATTGGCCATACTATTCTTCTCTGTTTACTAAGTCCATAGAAAAAGCAGGTGTGCAAATTGCAATATACTCGCATGCTATAGTGAATGGATTTGAGTATTGTACACGAGTATTTCTTTCTATTTTAATAGATTGTCCAGCTTCTAAAATAATTTCTTCTCCATCTATAATAAATTGCTTTTTGCCCTTTATTATGTATGTGTATTCATCGAATCCTGGTGTTTGAAACGGTTCGCTCCAGCCAGCGGGAGCAATCATGTGTGCAATACTAATGTCTTTATTGCCATCTGTGGCTTGACCAAAATGTTCTTCTATAACTTTACCATCAGTTGTTGGGGCAACAAATGGACTATTTTGTATGGTGTATTTTTTGTTCTTCATATTCATTTCAACTTAATGTTACTATTTAAGTGGTTTTCTCTTAATCATTCCTCCTCTTAAGTCCTTTACAATTCCCATGGTTATAAAAGCGTTCTTGTCAATTTTATCAATTTCAGTATTCAGTTTAGCGAGTTCAAGTCTCGTTACAATAGTGTAAATAATATCTTTATCGTAATTCTTTCCTTGAGTTTCAAATCCGCCCTTACCGGCATAAATAGTACAAGCACGACCTAGTTTTTTTGTAATCATTATTCGTAATGCTTCATGGTGTTTAGAAATAATAGTTACGCCTACATATTCTTCTACACCATCTACAACAAAATCTACAGTTTTTGCTGCAGCTAAGTAGGTTAAAATAGCATATAAAGCAGTTTCAATTGAAAGAATATAAGCGCCAAAAGAAAAAATAATTAGGTTTATTAAAAACAATACATCTCCTATTGTAATCGATAATTTCCGACTAATATAAATAGCTAGAACTTCTGTGCCATCAATTACACTTCCTCCACGCATTGCCAAACCGATTCCTAAACCTAAAAAGAAGCCACCAAATATTGAGATAAGTAGTTTGTCTTCTGTAATTATTGGGTACTCAACAAAATGAACCACTAAAGCCAGAAGTGTAATTGCTATTATACTTTTTAAAGCAAATTTTTTACCTATAGTTTTTGTAGCTAATATTATAAACGGAATGTTTACAATTATTAATAAAGAACTTATAGATAGGTTTGTGGTGTTTTCTAAAAGTAACGAAATACCAGTAGCACCACCATCTATAAAATGATTTGGTAATAAAAATCCTTTTAAACCAAAACCTGCTGAAAAAACACCAATAATAATAAAAATGGATTCTTTTATTGCATGACTTATTTCTACTTTTATGTTGTTAAGAACTGGAGCAATATCTTTTTCGGTTACCGCTTTTTTTACTAGTAGGTTGTTTTCTATCCTTTTGCGAGCAATGTCTGTAAGGAATTTTGAAAAAATTGGATTCATTGCGTTGTGTCTTTAAGGTTGTATAAAGAGGGTTAACTCTTATTTTTTTAATACTAACTCTTCTGAGTAATTGAATACTATGACAGAAAACGGAAGACTGACTACTATTTTACCACCCAACCATAAAATATTTAATTTTAGCAGTATCTGGAATATTTGTTGCTTCAATTTTTTTAGACATATCGAAACGTAATTCTCCAGGTAACTCTTCTTTACTTATAGTAAAAAAGGTATTATTTTCGTTTACTAAAATCACAACATTTCGCAAGGTGTTTTCTATGCTAGATATTTTGTGTTTTGCTTTAATATCACCAAATGTGCTTAATGTTGAAATGCCAGTTTTGGTTTTATAACGCGAATCTAAAATTTTAATCGATCCAATAGTGGTTGTAGAATCGAGAGCTTCTTTTGGAGATAACTCTAGTAATTTTTTTCCACCTTTTTCAAAGATTAAAATAGCATTTACATTTCCTAAAAATTCATCTCCAGCTATTTTTTTAACGATAGAGTCTTTTGCATAAATAGCTTGAAGATCTTTAACTTGTGTTGAGTCTGTAAGTAATCCAATATTATGTTTCGAAATTGAAAACGGATTGACTTCTGTGTTACAAGAGGTCATTAATATAGAAATTGTAAGTAAAGTAAAAATTGTTTTTTTCATCAAAAATTGTTTTAATTTTTGTTTCCGTTTTTATACTGAAGCTGCTTCAGTAAAACGGAAACCTTATATTTTTATTAGTTTTAAAAGTAGAGTAATCAATTCCAAGTAAGATTACTTACTTAACACTACTCGCTACCGACTTTTTTTTCTACATTATCTTCTTCAAAATACCAAAAACACTCCTTATAAAAGTAGCGCTTGTTAGTACTTTAATAATTGGATTCTGTGCAGTACTCCGTCTTCTTGTGCTAGTTCTACTTTTTGCTTTTTTAGCTTCAGCTTCTTCTTTTGCCTCTTTTTCGTCAGCTTTAATTTTTGCTTCTTCTGCTTTGTCAATCCTTTTGTTAAGTATTTCGTAAGCACTTTCTCTGTCTATTTCCTTGTTGTATTTTAATACTAGTTTAGAATCGTCAAGCAAGTTTTGTAGCTCAGTTTTTGTTAAAACATCCATACGACTCATTGGTGCACGCATCATTGTTGCTGCTAATGGAGTAGGACGCCCTTTTTCATCTAAAGCAGAAACTAAAGCTTCCCCAGTTCCTAAAGAGGTTAGAATTTCGGCAGTATCATAATAATCTGTATCTGGATAATTTTGAGCTGCCAATTTAATAGCTTTTCTATCTTTTGCTGTAAACGCACGTAATGCATGTTGGATTTTTAAACCTAATTGACTTAATACACCTTCTGGAACATCAGTTGGGTTTTGTGTAACAAAGTATAAGCCAACACCTTTACTACGAATCAATTTAACGATACTTTCAATTTGGTTTAATAAAGCTTTAGAGGCTTCATTAAAAATTAAATGTGCTTCGTCTATAAACATAATTAATTCTGGTTTTCCAGAATCGCCTTGTTCAGGCATGGTTTCATAGATTTCGGCTAATAAGCTCAACATAAATGTTGAAAATAACTTTGGCTTGTCTTGAATATCTGTTAGACGAATAATGTTAATGTAACCTTTGCCATCGCGAGTAGTTCTTAATAAATCTTCAACTTCAAAACTTTTTTCGCCAAAGAAAATATCTCCACCTTGTTGTTCAATTTCTACAATTTTACGTAAAATAGCTCCAGTTGAAGCGCTTGAAATTCTACCATATTCATCAGAAAATTCTTCTTTACCTTCTTTTGTAGCGTATTGTAATATTTTTTTAAAATCTTTTAAATCTAAAAGCGGTAGTTTATTATCGTCACAATATTTAAAAATTACAGCTACAACACCAGATTGGGTATCTGTTAAATCTAAAATACGGGATAATAAAACAGGTCCAAACTCAATAACTGTTGCGCGTAAACGCACACCATCTTGTTCTGAAAGAGACATCACTTCCACAGGAAAACCTTTAGCTTCGAAATCTAAACCAATTTTTGCATGACGTTCATCAATTTTTGGGTGACCAGGACTTGGTTGTGCCAATCCACTTAAATCACCTTTTATATCCATAAGTAAAACAGGAATTCCTTGTTCGCTTAGATTTTCCGCTAGAACTTGAAGTGTTTTGGTTTTTCCAGTTCCGGTTGCTCCAGCAATTAATCCATGACGATTCATGGTTTTTAGAGGGATCTTTACAAAAGCATCTTTAATAGTTTTACCATCTAACATAGCCGAACCTAATGTTATAAACTCGCCTTTGGTAGTGTTTCCATCTGTGATGTGTTTAAAGAATTCGTCTTGTCTACTCATAATAAATGTTGATTTGTGTAAAAATACTAATCTTAGCTGAAATGACTGAATAATCTTTCAGAATTTAAAAGGAAAAACTTCTAACTTCCAACGGCAAGCTTCAAACTTAATCTCTATCTTTGCAAGCTATGACGCAAGAGGTTCAAGATTTAGTAAATCAAGGAAAAATGTTGCCTTTAATGGAAGAGTTTTACACCATTCAAGGAGAAGGTTTCCATAAAGGTACAGCTGCTTATTTTATAAGAATTGGTGGTTGCGATGTTGGTTGCCATTGGTGTGATGTTAAGGAAAGCTGGAATGCACAATTGCATCCTCCTACAGTAATTGAGGATATTGTTGCTAATGCAAAAAAGTATAGTAATACTATTGTTGTTACAGGTGGTGAACCATTAATGTGGGACATGACAGCACTTACAAAGCAATTAAAAGCAGATGGTATGAGTATTCATATTGAAACTTCTGGTGCTTATCAATTGTCTGGACAATGGGATTGGATTTGTTTGTCGCCAAAAAAAATGAAGCTTCCAACACAAGGTGTTTACGATAAAGCAAACGAACTAAAATGTATTATCTTTAATAAAGACGATTTTCGCTTTGCGGAAGAGCAAGCCGAGAAAGTAAATGGAGATTGTATTTTATATCTACAGCCAGAATGGAGCAAACGCGACACAATGGTGCCTTTAATTGTAGATTATGTTATGGCTAATCCCAAATGGAAAGTATCATTACAGACGCATAAGTATTTAAATATACCTTAGAAGGTAGGTAGTGCTCAGTCTTCAGTAGGCAGTCACAGTTTGGTAGATACTCAAAAGCATTAAATTATTCGTTATTGTGAACATTTTTCATTATAAAAAATGTGTGGCAATCTCATGATGCATTCTTAAAACTCTCTGTGAAACTCTGCGTGAACTCCTTGAATATATGAGACATAAGAATAAGAATCTGTGAAAATTAGTGTAATCCTTGTTAAACCGCATCAGAGTAAGTACTAAAACTTCAATTTCAAATCACTCAGCCAAAAAAGCATTCAAATTAATTTCATTTAAGTTTGAAATTAATTATTTTAGTTTCAATTTAAAAGCATTTACTTGTTTTCTGTTTTAAAAATGAAACATTAATCTGATATTTGCTTCATAATCAATAATAAAAGAATTTAAAATATATAAGTTATGTGTGGAATTGTATGTGCTTTCGACCTTAAACAAAAATCTGAAGATTTAAGACCTCAAGTTTTAGAAATGTCTAAAACTATTCGTCATCGTGGACCAGACTGGTCTGGAATTTATAGTGATGATAAAGCTATTTTAGCGCACGAGCGTTTAGCAATTGTAGATCCAGCTTCTGGAAAACAACCACTATTTAGTCCTGATAATAAATTAGTATTAGCAGCTAATGGCGAAATATACAACCATAGAGAGTTGCGTAAGCAATTTGAAGGGAAATACGATTTTAAAACAGAAAGTGACTGCGAAGTAATATTGGCGCTATACCAAGAAAAAGGTGTTGATTTTGTAGATGAAATGAATGGAATTTTTGGATTTGCTATTTACGATACAGAAAAAGATGAATATTTTATTGCTCGTGACCACATGGGAATTATTCCTTTATATATAGGATGGGATCAAAATGGAACATTTTACGTTGCTTCCGAATTAAAAGCATTAGAAGGAATTTGTACTAAAATTGAATTATTTCCTCCAGGACACTATATGTCTAGTAAAGATGGCGAATATGTAAAATGGTACAAGAGAGATTGGAGCGATTATGATGCAGTAAAAGATAATGAAACTAGTATTGCTGAAGTTAAAGAAGCGCTTGAAGCAGCAGTACACAGACAATTAATGAGTGATGTGCCATATGGTGTATTATTATCTGGAGGTTTAGATTCTTCAGTGGTGTCTGCAATAGCAAAAAAATATGCGCAAAAACGTATAGAAAGCGATGATACGTCTGATGCGTGGTATCCACAAACACATTCTTTTGCTGTAGGTTTAGAAGGGTCTCCAGATTTAGCTGCAGCACAAAAAGTAGCAGATCATATTGGGACAGTGCATCATGAAATAAAGTTTACAATCCAAGAAGGTTTAGATGCTATAAAAGATGTGATTTATAACATAGAAACTTACGATATTACTACTATTCGTTCTAGTACACCAATGTATTTAATGGCAAGAGTTATTAAGTCTATGGGAATTAAAATGGTATTATCTGGCGAAGGAGCAGATGAAATTTTTGGAGGCTATTTATACTTCCATAAAGCGCCAAATGCGAGAGAGTTTCATGAAGAAACGGTTAGAAAATTAGATAAATTACACATGTACGATTGTTTAAGAGCTAACAAAAGTTTAGCCGCTTGGGGAATTGAAGGCCGTGTACCATTTTTAGATAAAGAGTTTATGGATGTTGCTATGCGCATCAATCCACAAGATAAAATGATTAACGGAGAACGCATGGAAAAGTGGGTGGTTCGTAAAGCATTTGAAGATATGTTGCCAGAAAGCGTAGCTTGGAGACAAAAAGAACAGTTTAGTGATGGCGTAGGTTATAGTTGGATTGATACACTTAAAGAAGTAGTTGATGAGGCAATAACAGACGAGCAAATGGAAAATGCAGCATTTAGATTTCCAATACAAACACCACAAAACAAAGAGGAATTTTATTACCGTTCAATTTTCGAAGAGCATTTTCCAAGTGATACAGCAGCTTTAAGTGTGCCACAAGAAGCAAGTGTAGCTTGTAGTACTGCTATTGCTTTAGAATGGGATGAAGCATTTAAGAACATGAACGAGCCTTCTGGTAGAGCGATTGCAAATGTGCATGATAAATCTTATGCACAATCCTAATCGTCATTACAATAAATAGAGTTTAATAGCTTTAAAACCTCGCTTCGGCGAGGTTTTTTTTTGTTTAGAACATAGTTAAGTTTTTCTACAGCATAAAATAAGTGATATTTATGAGTGTAAAAAATCATTCAACTGATTGTGTTTTAACCTATATTTGTGTAAAACATAGGTTTTTGAATGCATTAGGGAAAATATTAATTGTATCTGCTTTTTTATTTGTCAATAAAAATTGCAAAGCACCAAGCTCAAGTGTTAATGTTGGCACTGAATCAGAAATGATGAAGGTTGAAGGTGAAATAAAAATTAGATATATAGAAATGTACGGGTCTGTTTGTTGTCCTAGAGATTACAAGCACGATAATCATTTGCTTAATTATATTAAAGACTTCGAAACTGAAAATAATATTAGTTTAGCCTTTAATTTTAAATTGCAATTAGGTAGAGAAGGAGAAGCAGTATATTTTCTAAGCCTCGAGAATCTTTCTTTTAAACAACAAGAAAATTTTATAAATGAGCGTTCTGCCGGAATAAAAAGTGACGACAAATCTGTAGTAAATAATTTGAATAACCCAGTGTCTATTAAAAAGCACCTAGAGTCATGGGACAATGTATCAATTAATAACTTAATTAAATTTTAAAAAAAAATGAAAAAAACTACTTTACAATTAAAAAGCTTAACGCTTTTGTTTTTTTTAACAACTATTTTTTCTTTTGCGCAACAAATTGAAAAGTGTGCTACAGATAAGTTAATGGAAATTGAACGTCAAAAAAACCCAGCTATGTTCGATCATAATAGAGCAGAGTTAGAGGCGTTTACACGTAACTATAAGTTAAATAATGTCAGTTCAAAATCATCAATGATGGTTACAGAAATTCCAACGGTTATTCATGTAATCCATAATGGAGAGGCGGAAGGAACATATCCAAATATGAGTACTGTGCAATTAACAAGTGCAATTGCAAACCTAAACGCTGCTTTTCAAAATACAGGTGTTTATGCTGGATCAACATTCTACAATAGCCCAATGAATGTAGAATTTGTATTAGCAAAGGTAAAAGAAGATGGAACAGTAACAACAGGGATAGAAAGACACAATGTTGCAGGTAAATCGTATGCTTCAGAGTATGATAATAATGGAATTAGTGCTGGAGGAGTAGGGGTTGATAGTGTTGTTTTATTTAATGACTATTTTTGGAATCCGCAAGATTATATGAATGTATGGATTGTTAAAAAAATTGATGGTGTAGACATTGGAACTGGAAATAGTGGCATTTTAGGTTATGCTACACTTCCTGGAACTAATCCTGGAGTGCGTGATGGTTTGGTGTGTCAAGCAAGAGCTTTTGGTTATAATCCAACATATAGTTCTAGTAATCCAGGAGCAACTCCTGGTTACGATTTTGGTTCAAGTTTATTTCCTAGTTCTGGTAACGGTACTGCAGATCACGAAGTTGGTCATTATTTAAATCTACAGCATACCTTTAACGGTGATAATAATGGTACTGTATGTCCTCCAGTAAGTGGAACCGTAGGAGCAGATGATGATGGTTGTGCGGATATTGCTCCACATAAAAGAACAAACTCTATTTGTCCAGGAGATAGCGCAACAGGAAATGATTGTACTGGAGGTTCTAATGAAAATATTCATAATTTTATGGATTATTCTTCAGACCCTTGTTTTACAGGTTTTTCTAACGATCAAAGAACAAGAGTACACGCTGCTGTAGATGGCCCAAGAGTTGCTTTTAAAACATCAATTGCAGCTAATGCACCTTCTGGTAATTATCCCGCTGCTGTTGCAAATACTCCTGTAAAAACTGTAGCAGGAAGTTTTCTTGGAGGAGTATTTGAAGTGTCAATAAACGGTAATACTTTTAAGTCTTTATCAGAATATAATGATGGTTTTTATTTAAATAGGGTTGCTTCTCAGCCAACAATAACTTTAGTAGAGAATACGGTAACAAATATTACTGTTATAGCTGGTTTGGCAGGAACTAATGATGAGCTTGTAGATGTTTATATAGATTATAATAATGATGGTGCTTTTGCAACAAGCGAAAGAGTACATCAATCTCAACCTGCAAGTGCTATAGCAGGAGCTGCTGTTGCAATAAGTTTTACAACACCTATGGTAGGAGGTTTTGTAAATAACCAAAAACTTAGAATGCGTGTGATTTCAGATTTTGATAATCACGGGTCAACAATTGCTAATGCTTATTCAACACAAATTGGTAACATAGAAGATTACTCAGTAATTTTCAATCCTACATTATCTGTAACGGATAACGAAATTGAAGTTGGTGCTATAAGTATTTATCCTAATCCAGCTAACAGTGTTTTGAATATTAAAAATGCATCTAATAAAGAAATTACTACGTTAACTATATTTGATGCTTTAGGAAGAAGCGTTTATACAAACTCTGGTACAAATAAAGTATCTGTTGAGAACTTAGGTGATGGTGTTTATTTCTTAAAATTAGACTTTGAGAACAACAACAGTGTTACTAAACGTTTTATTAAAAAGTAAAACAGTTTGTTTTTATAATTAAAAGTTTAAAAGCTTCCTTTTTGGGAGCTTTTTTTATGCGCTTTAGTTTTTTTAAGAACTTAAAAACAACACCTCTAATCGGTTTTTTAGTTTTTCACTTTTCCGAAGAAAAAAAAATCAATAAAAATTCAATTTAAGGCACTTTTTAGATCTTTTAAGCGGTTTTTAAGAAATCAACAATTGTTAATAAAAACCAGCCAAATCCGTTAAAAGGCGTAATAAAGCCTTAATGTTTTCGTATATTTGGTTGTTGTTGAGAATTCAGTTTTTCAGCAATACTAAAATGAATCAAAAGCAATAAAATAATATATATGAGCGAAAAGAAAGAAGAGTTCAATAAACATAATTATTCGGCAGATAGTATTCAGGCCTTAGAAGGTATGGAGCATGTACGTATGCGTCCTTCAATGTATATTGGAGATGTTGGTACACGTGGTTTACACCATTTAGTATATGAAGTTGTAGACAACTCGATTGATGAAGCTTTAGCTGGACATTGTGATAATATTACAGTGACTATTAATGAAGATAACTCGATTACTACAGAAGATGATGGGCGTGGTATTCCAGTAGATTTACACAAAAAAGAAGGCGTTTCTGCACTTGAGGTTGTAATGACTAAAATTGGTGCTGGTGGAAAGTTCGATAAAGATTCTTATAAAGTCTCTGGTGGACTTCACGGAGTAGGTGTTAGTGTTGTAAATGCGCTGTCTGATCATTTACGTGCTACCGTTTACAGAGATGGTAAAATTTGGGAACAAGAATATTCTAAAGGTAAAGCTCTTTATCCTGTAAAAGCAATTGGTGAGTCAGATAAAAGAGGAACAACCGTTACTTTTAAACCAGATGCAACAATATTTACACAAACGTTAGAGTATAACTACGATACCTTAGCAAGTAGAATGCGTGAATTAGCGTATTTAAATAAAGGGATTACAGTTCATTTAATTGATAGACGTTTTACTAAAGAAGATGGTTCTTTTGAAGGTGAAACATTTCATTCTGAAGAAGGATTAAAAGAATTTATCAAGTTTCTAGATGCTGCTAGAGAGCCTTTAATGAAAGATGTAATTGCTTTCGAAGGAGAGAAAAATGGTGTGCCAGTTGAGGTTGCCATGATTTATAATACAAGTTATGCTGAAAACTTACACTCGTATGTAAATAATATTAATACGCACGAAGGTGGAACACATTTATCTGGTTTCCGTCGTGGATTAACACACACGTTAAAGAAATATGCAGACGAGTCTGGAATGTTAGACAAATTAAAGTTTGATATTGCAGGAGATGATTTCCGTGAAGGATTAACAGCTATTATTTCGGTAAAAGTTCAAGAGCCTCAGTTTGAAGGACAAACAAAAACTAAACTAGGAAACAGAGAAGTTTCTGCAGCAGTAAGTCAATCTGTTTCAGAAATGCTGACTGATTATTTAGAAGAAAATCCAGACGATGCTAAAATTATTGTTCAAAAAGTAATCTTAGCAGCTCAAGCACGTCACGCAGCACAAAAGGCTCGTGAAATGGTACAGCGTAAAACAGTAATGAGTATTGGCGGTTTGCCAGGGAAATTATCTGATTGTTCAGAGCAAGATCCTGCAAAATGTGAAGTGTATCTTGTCGAGGGAGATTCGGCAGGTGGAACGGCAAAACAAGGTCGTGACAGAGCGTTTCAAGCAATTTTACCATTGCGTGGTAAGATTTTAAATGTTGAAAAAGCCATGAAGCACAAGGTTTTTGAAAACGAAGAAATTAGAAATATTTTTACTGCTTTAGGTGTAACCATTGGTACAGAAGAAGATAGTAAAGCACTAAACCTTTCAAAATTAAGATACCATAAAGTAGTGATTATGTGTGATGCCGATATTGATGGTTCTCACATTGAAACACTAATTTTAACATTCTTTTTCCGTTATATGAAAGAATTGATAGAAAACGGACATATTTATATCGCAACTCCACCTTTATTTTTAGTAAAAAAAGGAACGAAAAAAGAGTATGCTTGGAATGATGAAGAGCGTTTAGCTTTAATGGAGCAATATGGAGATGGAGCAAAAATACAACGTTATAAAGGTCTTGGAGAAATGAACGCAACGCAACTTTGGGATACCACAATGAATCCTGAGTTTAGAACATTACGTCAAATTCAAATAGATAATGGTGTAGAGGCAGACAGAGTATTCTCAATGTTAATGGGAGATGAAGTGCCACCACGTCGTGAGTTTATAGAAAAGAATGCAGTCTATGCAAATATTGATGCTTAATACTTAATATAAAACTAAAAAAACACCTTCAGTTAAACTATTGAAGGTGTTTTTGCGTTTATAAATGTAGAACCCGAATCTAATACATATTAAAATGAAAAAAACAGGATTAATTATCATTGCTTTAATTTTAACTTTAAGCAGTAACGCTCAAGACAATTTAGAACAATTACTAGCTGCTGGTGTCGCAGATGCAGCACGTTTTTCTACAGATTACATTAAACCTGCAAACGATGGTTTGGCATATGGTATTAATACAGGTTGGTTTAATAATGCAAAAACACCAAAACGTCTTGGTTTTGAGTTGTCTATTATTGGTAATGCAACATTTATTAATGATGAAGACAAGCAGTTTATATTGAATACAAATGATTATGAAAACATAAGTTTTCAAGATGGAAGTACAAGTAAGCCGGTTTCTACAGCATTGGGACATAATGATCCAGCTGTTTTTGTAGAGATAACTTACGACGATCCTATTTTTGGGGAACAAACAACAGAGTTGGAACTTCCAACAGGAATTGGTTCTGCAAATATTAATTTAATACCTACAGTTTTTTTGCAAGGAAGCTTTTCTCCTTTTAAAGGTACGCAAATAAAAGCACGATACTTTCCTAAAGTAGATACAGAAGATGCTAAAGTTGGATTATATGGTTTTGGTTTACAACAAGATTTCACTTCTTTTTTACCAGTAGATAAAGTACTTCCAATATCAATATCAGGACTAATTGCTTACACGCATTTGGATGGTAGTTATGACTTTACAGATACAGGGGTTGTTGATGGCGAAAATCAGCAAATTCAAACAGAAACCAATACAATGTTATATCAATTAATAGTTGGAACAAAGCTAAAAATCATTAATTTCTATGGTTCTGTTGGGTATATGAGCGGAAAAAATACAACCGATTTATTAGGAACATACCGTGTTTCTGGTGAAGGATTAGGAGGTGCTACTCTTTATTCAGAAGAAATAGTAAATCCGTTCTCAATAGAATCTGAAACTAAAGGAGTAATAACAACAGTTGGAGCAAATTTAAGTTTAGGATTCTTCGGTTTAAATGCAGCTTACACAATTGCAGATTTTAATAGTGCTTCAGTAGGAATGAATTTCAGCTTTTAAAAGTCTAGTTTTTAACCGTTTTTTGAAGCAAAATTTGTAAATTCGTACTTTAAAATTATACACAAACTAAAAATATATTAAAATGAAAGTAACAGTAGTTGGAGCAGGAGCAGTAGGTGCAAGTTGTGCTGAATATATTGCTATTAAAGATTTTGCAAGCGAAGTTGTAATCTTAGATATTAAAGAAGGTTTTGCCGAAGGTAAAGCAATGGATTTAATGCAAACCGCTTCATTAAACAGTTTCGATACAAAAATAACAGGAAGTACAAACGATTATGCAAAAACAGCAGGTTCTGATGTTTGTGTAATTACTTCTGGAATTCCTAGAAAACCAGGTATGACTCGTGAAGAGCTTATTGGTATTAATGCAGGAATTGTAAAAATGGTATCTGCTAACTTAATAGAGCATTCTCCAAATACAATTATTATTGTAGTGTCTAATCCTATGGATACAATGACATATTTAGTACATAAAACTACAGGGTTACCAAAAGAAAGAATCATTGGAATGGGTGGAGCTTTAGATTCTGCACGTTTCAAGTACCGTTTAGCTGAAGCTTTAGGAGCACCTATTAGCGATGTAGACGGAATGGTAATTGGTGGACATAGCGATAAAGGTATGGTACCATTAATTGGTAAAGCTGTAAGAAATAGTGTTTCAGTTTCAGAATTTTTATCTGAAGAACGCATGGATCAAGTAGTTCAAGATACTAAAGTTGGAGGCGCAACGCTTACAGGTTTATTAGGGACCTCAGCTTGGTATGCACCAGGAGCAGCTGTATCTGCAATGGTTCAAGCTATTGCTTGTGATACTAAAAAAATATTCCCATGTTCTGCTCTATTAGCAGGAGAATTTGGATTAAATGACTTAGCAATTGGAGTACCTTGTGTATTAGGCGCTAACGGAATTGAAAAAATTGTTGAAATTAGCTTAACAGATGCTGAAAAAGCAAAATTAGCAGAGTCTGCTGAAGGTGTTAAGAAAACTAATGGATTATTAGAATTATAATAAGTATATAATAGAAATTGGTGAGATCTATAAGTCTTACAAATTTCAAACAATACATAAAAAAAGCCTCGCAATAATAGAATTGCGAGGCTTTTTGTTTTTAATAGGCTTTATAATCTGATTTAAAGTCATTTAGCACTACAATATTTATCCAAAGAGAGTAGTAATACAACCTTAATTTTTTTATATTTGGCGCATGAAGACGAAATGGTATTTTGGTACTTTAATTGTAATACTCGCTTTGTTTGGTGCATGTCAAGAAAACTTGACGGTCCCGAACCAAGAGATTGTATTACAGTTTTCTAGTACTAATATATCTTCAAGTGAAGTTAAGCTTGCTATTACTAATGTAAAAGAGCAATTAGAAACTATTGGTGTTTCTAAAGTCGATATTCGCGAAGAAGCTAACGGTCGCTTAGTTATTTCTTATTTTAGTGACAGTACAGTTGCTAATGTAAAAGATGCACTGTCTACAGCAACACTGGCAATCTATTATGCTTCTAACGAAGGTAATCAATCAGAACTCCCAACAAAACAAACCTATAATATCGATGTTTTCGAAATCACGAAAAGTAGTGATCCTGGTTTTGGCTCAAGCGGAAAATTATTATTCGAACTTAAACAAGATTACGATAGATTCTCGAATCCAAACGTATTTGTTTATGCAACAGAAGCTACTTCAGTCGAAAAAAATGTTGAGGTTCAAGTCGCTTACAAGCAAAACAAAACTATTGCAATTGCAATAAATAATATTCCTCACCAAATTCCTGAATGTCGAGCTGGACCAGTTTCGTAACAGGAATAATAAACTTCCTAATTTTTTTTTTGAAACAATAATGTAAAGCTTCGGTTTTAGTTATTGTTCCAAATCTATAGTTTTCATAATTCATATTGAAAACTATCAATTCATATTAAAAACCATTACTAACAATTGTCAGCTCCGAAAATTCGGAATTAAAACCTGACGCAAATAACAAAACAATGCAAAATAAAGGATTAGTAAAGCTGTTCGCAGTTTTATTTGGACTGGTAAGTATTTACCAATTGTCTTTCTCGTTTAAAAACAACTCGATCGAGAAAAACGCACAAGAAATAGCCGCTTCAAAATTTAGTGAAGATGTTGTAGATTTTAAAGAGAGACGTAAAGCGTTTGAAGTAAATTATCTTGATTCTCTTTCTAGTTCACCAGAAAGTGTATTCTTAGGAGAAGACTACTCTAAAGTTAAAGATAATGCAATGAAATTGGGTCTTGACCTTAAAGGTGGTTTAGAAGCAATTTTACAAGTATCAGTAAGAGATATCTTAAAGGGATTAGCAAATAACACTAAAGATCCTGTGTTTAATAAAGCATTAGATGATGCTGATATTTTACAAACAAACTCTCAAGACGATTATATTGAGTCTTTCTACGTAGCTTTTGATGCTATTAAAGGAGACAAAAAATTAGCGTCTCCAGATATTTTTGGAACACGTTCTTTAGTAGAAGCAGGAACTGTAACTATTGGAATGAGTGATAGTGATGTAAAAAGTGCATTATCTAAAAAAATAGATGAGTCTATAAACTCTGCGTTACAAGTATTACGTACACGTATTGATCAATTTGGAGTAGCATCTCCAAACATTCAACGTTTAGGTTCTTCTGGACGTATTTTAGTAGAGTTACCTGGTGTTAAAGATGTAGAGCGTGCAAAAGCATTAATTACAGGAACAGCAGAATTAGAATTTTGGTTCGGTTACAAAGCACAAGATTTAGGTCAGTATTTTAACGACTTAAACAACGTTTTAAAAGCGAAGCAAGAAACTGTAGCAGTAGATGCTGAAGCAGATGAAACTCAAGAAGCGGCAGAAGAAACGGCAGACGATATTATTGGAGATTTAACTGGAGCAGAAGACGAAACAGCAGTAGCTGTTAATCCGTTTTACGACTTAGTAGCAGTAAACTCAACAGGATATTATTCTGGAGCAGGTTTAGTAAAACTTACAGACCAGAAGAAAGTATTAGAAATGTTAAATTCTAAAGAGGCTATCGCAATGCGTCCAGCAGCTGCAAAGAATATAAGATTTGTATTCGAAAAGCCTAAAAAAGATAGTGAAGTAACAACTTTACACGTTTTAGAAGGTAACAGAGATAATGTACCACCATTACATGGTAGTATTGATGATGCAAGAGAAGGTTACGATCAAGGAAATAGAGTAGTAGTAAACATGCAAATGGATGCTGCTGGATCTAAAACTTGGGAAGTAATGACAGAGCGTGCTTACAAAGAAGGAAGTAACATTGCTATTGTTTTAGATGATGTTGTGTATTCTGCACCAGGACTTAGTAGAGGTAAAATTGCAGGAGGTCGCTCAGAAATTTCTGGAGACTTTACAATTAACGAAGCAATCGATTTATCTAATGTTTTACGTGCAGGTAAATTACCAGCAAGAGCAAGTATTATCCAGAGTGATGAGGTCGGACCAACTTTAGGTCAAGAAGCTATCGATAGTGGTACAATGTCATTTTTAATTGCATTAGCATTAGTGTTAATATGGATGGTATTCTATTATGGTAAAGCAGGTGCTTTTGCAGATGTTGCAATGGCATTAAACATTTTATTAATCTTTGGTATTTTATCTGGATTAGGAGCTGTATTAACGTTACCTGGAATTGCAGGTATTGTATTAACAATAGGTATGTCTGTAGATGCAAACGTACTTATTTTCGAACGTATTAGAGAAGAATTAGGAAAAGGAAAAGACCAAAAATCTGCTGTAAAAGACGGATTTAGTAATGCATTATCTTCTATTTTAGATGCCAACATTACAACAGGTTTAACTGCTTTAATTTTATTCTTATTTGGTACAGGACCAATTAAAGGTTTCGCAACTACTTTATTAGTAGGTATTGGTACTTCTTTATTTACAGCAATCTTTATTACGAGATTACTAGTAGACTGGTATGTAAACAAAGGCGGTAAATTAGATTTCTCAACAAGTATTACTAAAAACTTATTTAGAAATATCAATATCGAGTTCTTAAAGAAACGTAAAATGGCTTACATTATTTCAGGAGTATTAATTCTTGGAAGTTTAGCATCATTATTTACAAACGGATTAGATCAAGGTGTAGATTTTAAAGGAGGTAGAACTTACCAGGTACGTTTCGATCAGCCAGTAAGTGCTTCAGAAATAAGTACTTCATTATCAGATGCAGCCGTTTTTGGTAGTGCAGATGCTAAAACTTTTGGTGACGATAATCAATTAAAAATTACAACTAAATTTAGAATTGACGAAGCATCAGAAGAAGCAGATAATGAAATGAGAGAAACATTATTTAATGCATTACAACCACACTTAAACGGAATGTCTTACCAAGACTTTATTTCTAATAAAGAAGGTAAAACAGCAGGTTTAATGAAAAAGTATAAAGTAAGTCCAACAATTGCAGATGATATTAAGCAAGAGTCTTTCTGGGCTGTTTTAGGATCATTAATTGTAGTATTCCTTTACATATTATTCCGTTTTAAAAGATGGCAATTCTCACTTGGTGCAGTAGCAGCAGTATTCCACGATGTATTAATCGTATTAGGAGTATTCTCTATTACATACAAGTTTATGCCATTCTCATTAGAAATCGATCAAGCCTTTATAGCAGCAATTCTTACTGTAATTGGTTACTCATTAAATGATACGGTTGTAGTATTCGATAGAATTCGTGAGTATTTTAACGAACACTCAGATTGGGAATTCGGTAAAGTTATCGACAAGTCTTTAAGCTCTACATTAAGTAGAACATTAAACACCTCTTTAACTACATTAGTAGTATTATTAGCCATCTTTATATTTGGTGGAGAATCTATTAGAGGATTTATGTTTGCCTTAATAGTAGGTGTAATTGTAGGTACGTATTCATCTTTATTTATCGCAACACCAATTATGTTCGATTCAGTAAAAGGAGATGCTGCAGATGCATTAAAAGACAAAGTAGAAGAAGAAGAAGAATTAGAAGAAGGAGCGAAAGCATAATTCTTAAATTTCTTAATATAAAAAAAGCCTTTCAGTTTTATACTGAAAGGCTTTTTTTATTTATAATAAACGTAGAATTACAATTCAGTCGTTTCCTTTTGGGCGTTCCCTTGCGAAAAGCAAGGTCAGGCTCTCACAAGTCGCTCTTTTCAAGGAGCTCCAACAATTGCTCCATCCTTAACGCGCTAGCCTAAGTATTGCTTTCAATACATTCCTTAGTCATAAACCAAAGAGAGGTTTTAAAACGTTCCCTGAAAAAGCCAAAATGTCCAATATCTGGTACGTTTAATACTTCGGGATCTAAATGTAATCGCTCTACTTTAGCATTAGGAAAAAGCTTAGATAACCAATCTACAGTTTGCTTTGGTGCAAATGCATCATTAGGAAAGCTTAAAACTTTAATAGAACAAGTAATAGAGTCTAGGTGTAAATCTTCTTTTTTAGCAGTATCTAAAAAGTAGTTTTTTCTATTTCCCCAAACACGCCATTGGTAAGCAACACGCTTTGGAAGGTTTTCGAAAAGCTTTAGTTTTCTTGCAGGAAAATATCCGTATAAAGAAGTTGCAATTGGGATAATAGCATTCCAAAACAAAAACATCTTTGGTTTTTCTAAACCCTTAAAAAGATTCCAATAACCAGATTGCGAAGCAACAGTAATAATAAAATCTGCAAGCTTAATATTTTTGTTAAAAGCAATAAGTTGCCCACCAATACTATGTGTAATTAGTGTAATCTTGTGTTCAGGATTTTTTGATTTTGCAAAACTTAAAATTGATGCTTGATTAGAAGCCCAATCGTATAAGTTAGAAGTGTTGTTTTTTACGGCTTTACCATGAGATAATCCAATACCAGAATAATCAAAAGTATAAACAGTAAAACCTAGAGTACAAAAGTGTTCTGCAAATTTTAAATAGTAGTCTTGTAAAACACCAGTTGCAGATGAGATAACAATGCTTTTGTTATTAGAATTTTTTGGTAGAAATTGAGTAATAAAAATAGAATGAGTGTTTTGCTGTTCTATTTCTAAGACCTTCTGTTTCATTGGTTATTAATTTTCTTACTGTACGAATTTTGTAGCCTTAAATAGATAATATTAATTTAGGTTAAAAAGGAAGTTTATCCCAAGTGCATTTGAGACAATCTAACAAACTATCAGGTGCTGGTTTGTCCAAAAATAATTCATTAAAATAAGGCTTTTCTTTACTGTACTTAACTATAAACATTTTGCCAAAACTCTTTTCTTGAATTGATCTATCTGAAGTTTCTAACTTAGTTGTCATCGGAAATGAGCCTTCCCATAAACTATCATCAACATAAAAATTATACAAATACTCATTGGATACCTTCGCTCCGTATTCGATACCTTTAATGGTGCAAAATGTATAGCCTACATTAGTTTTTAAATAACTTCTTCTGTATTTATTTCCGAAATAAATATAACAAATCACAATAATCGTATATTAAAAGTAAAAATTAAATTTGATTTTTTCATTTAATATACGGTTGTAGATATTTGTTACTTAACTACAAATTTCATGGAGAGTAGATTACTCTTCAATCTTAAATACAAAATAGTCCATTCTGTCACCAACTTCTAATAGCCATTCTTCGGCTAAACCAGCATTAACCTCTAGTACAAACTGTGCTAAAGCATTAGATGGTAAAGAAGCTTCGTTAAATGGTTGTGCGTTTTCCTGAAAGCTAACCACTCTTTTGTTATGGTCTAAAAAGATAAGGTCAATAGGAAAGCGTGTGTTTTTCATGTAAAAATTACGCTCTCTAATTTCGTTAAAAACAAACAACATCGCTTGATTGTTTTTCATCGATTCGCGATACATTAAACCTGTTTCAATTTCAAAAGGTGTCTTCGCAATTTCAATATCTAGCTTGGCTATAATTGTATCTGCTGTAGTTTTGTATAATGTAAGCTCGCCTTCTTTTGTAAAAGTAACTTCGGGTTGCTTAATAGATTTTGGCTCGCTTTTACAAGCTATAATAGTTAAGCTAAAACTTAATAATAGTAGGGCTATTTTAAATGTTTTCATTAGTTGTAGTTAGATTTTTGTTTGTAAATAAACATAAAGTATAAGCCAATTAATATAAAAGGAATACTTAATACTTGTCCAGTATTCATAAACCAAATATAATCGTCTCGTCCATCTACTTGTGCAATTTTTACAAATTCTACAAAGAAACGAACCGTCCATAGTAATACTAAAAAAAGACCAAATAAGAAACCTGGTTGATTGTTTTTATTAGTTTTTAAGTAGAAGTACAATAGAATTAAGAATACAAAAATGTAGCAAAACGACTCGTACATTTGTGCAGGATGTCTATAAGGTACTGCTTGTAATAAATCTAAAAATTTAGGGTCGTTAGAAACTGCACGATATGCTTCTTTATAGTCTGCAATTCCTGTTAGTTTTACAATTTCTCCTTTAGAGTATTCTTCTTGTATAAAACGAACGCCTAATGGGAAATCTCCAGATAGTTTACCTACTATTTCAGAGTTGATAAAGTTTCCAAAACGAATAAAAATAGCTCCAGAAGCTACTGGAATAACTATGCGATCTAAAATCCACATTAACGATTTGTACTTGTACTTTCTTCTGTATAAATACATGGCAACAATAATACCTATCGCAGCGCCATGACTTGCAAGTCCTGAAAATCCTGAAAATTCAAATCTTGGATTAAAATGGAATGGTAAGAAAACGCTAAAGAAATCTTGAGAAAATAATTCTGGTTGATAGAAAATAACATGACCTAAACGTGCGCCTAGCATAGTTGCTAAAACGGTGTATATAAATAAAGGATCAAGATATTCGATCTTTACATTTTCTCTATTAAAAATGCGTTTCATTATATGCCATCCTACAATAAATGCAGAGACCCACATTAAACTATAAAAATGAATTTTGAAATTCCCAATAATATCAATTCCTGTTATAGGATTCCAGTTGAATTCTAATAAATACATAGATTGTTTTTTGTGATTGTAAATATAGTATTTATGCTCTATTTATTTTAGTATATCACAAATCATTAACATAACCACAATGTTTATTTTAAACAAAACCATTGGTGTGTGCGTTAAGGATGGAAAGGTTTGTTTGAGCTCTTTTTTTATTTTCGAAAAAAAGCGAGCCTTGAGAGCCTGACTTTTTGCTAGTTTTCAAGGTTTTTCACCTTGTAAGTTATAAGTGAAAAGGAACGCCCTAAAAATAATTAAGGGACTGGGTCGTAACCTTTGCCTCCCCAAGGCGACAGAGCGAAAAGAAAAGTACGGTGTACATTTTTAGCGAATGGGCGAGCTGGCTAGTTGTCATCCTTTCACGGAACTGGGTCATAGCCTTTGCCTCCCCAAGGATGACAACTAAAAATACGTTTTATGCTCAATTTCATGCCTTTTAAAAAACCATGTTTTTCTAAAGCTTCTTTTGTGTAATGAGAGCAGGTGGGCTGGTATCTGCACGTAGCTGGTGTAAATGGAGATATAAAAGTTTGATATACTTTTATTATAAATAGAAAAGGTGCTATTAATATTTTTTTCACAATATTTGTCATTCCTGCGAAGGCAGGAATCTTTTTTTTTTTTTTTTTTGATTCCTGCCTTCGCAGGAATGACAGTTATGGACTAGTTTGTAGAAAAAGTTGTGCCTTCTCTACTATCGTTTAATGTTATGCCAACTTCGGCTAGTTCGTCGCGAATTTGATCGGACAAAGCGAAATCTTTATTCGCTCTAGCTTCTTGTCTTAATTTTATAAGTAATTCTACCGCTCCAGAAAGTTTTTCTGTGCCTTCGGCAGAATCTTTCGCATTGTTTAAGCCTAATAGTTCAAAAACAAATGTGTGTAATGCATTTGTAAAGTATTCTAAATCTTCGCTAGAAATGGTTGTGTTTCCTTCTTTTATAGCGTTGATGTGGTTTACGGCTTCGAATAAATTGGCGATTAAAATAGGAGTATTAAAATCGTCGTTCATTGCATCGTAACAAGTCTGTTTCCATGTTTTAACATCGAAAGAAGAAGTGTTTGAGGCTTTTAAGTTGTCTAAATCATTGACTGCATTCATTAGGCGATTAAAGCCTTTTTCGCTTGCTAAAAGACCAGTGTCTGTTAAGTCTAAAATGCTTCTGTATGCAGCTTGCATCATGAAAAAGCGTACTACATTTGGGTTGTAAGGTTTGGATAGGATATCGTTTTTGCCCGAAAGTAATTCGGCAGGATTAATATAATTTCCTGTAGATTTACTCATACGAGAACCATTAAGTTCTAACATGTTTGCATGCATCCAGTAGTTTACTGGTGCTTTACCTTTTGCTGCTTGGTTTTGTGCAATTTCACATTCGTGATGTGGGAATTTTAAATCCATTCCACCTCCATGAATATCGAATTGTTCGCCTAAGTATTTTGTACTCATGGCAGTACATTCTAAATGCCAACCAGGGAAACCGTCGCTCCAAGGTGATGGCCAGCGCATAATATGGGTTGCTTCTGCTTTTTTCCAAAGAGCAAAATCTTGCGGATTCTTTTTATCACTTTGCCCGTCGAGTACACGTGTATTATGAATTAGGTCTTCAAGCTTACGTTTGCTTAAAATACCATAATTGTTAATCTTGTTATATTTATGAACATCGAAATAGACAGATCCATTTACTTCGTAAGCAAATCCGTTATTTATAATAGTGCTAATAAGTTCAATCTGCTCTATAATATGACCAGTCGCAGTAGGTTCTATACTTGGTGGTAATAGGTTGAAAGTGTTAATTACATTATGGAAATCTACAGTATAACGCTGTACAATCTCCATAGGTTCAATTTCTTCTAAACGTGCCTTTTTAGTAATCTTATCTTCACCAATATCTGCATCATTTTCTAAGTGTCCAGCATCTGTAATGTTTCTAACGTAGCGTACTTTGTAACCTAAATGTTTTAGGTAACGAAATACCATATCGAAAGACATGAATGTTCTTACATTTCCTAAATGCACATTACTGTAAACTGTTGGTCCACATACATACATACCAACATAACCTTCTGTAATAGGTTCGAAAGTTTCTTTTTTTCCGGTTAAAGAATTATAGACTTTTATGTGTTGGTTTTTGTAAAGCTGCATTGGTGTTTGGTGTAAAGTTGAAATACTCCATTTTAAAAGAGGCTTTCTAACGCGTTAATTTATTAGTTTTAGATTCGGCATCTAATCTAATAATTTTCTTCGAAAATAAATTCTAATTGTTTTTTTGTTAACTAGAATTTAGTCTCTAATTTAATGTAATCTAAAAACTCACGTTTTGTTTCTTTATTTTGAAACTGTCCACCAAACTCTGAAGTTACTGTGCTACTTTCAATATCGCGAATACCACGAGAGTTTACGCATAAATGTTTAGCATCTATAACGCAAGCAACATCGTCTGTATTTAATACTTTTTGAAGCTCTTTTACTACTTGAATAGTTAAACGTTCTTGTACTTGAGGGCGTTTTGAGAAATAATCTACAATTCTATTCATTTTAGATAAGCCAACAACAGTACCATTAGAAATGTAAGCAATGTGTGCTCTTCCAACAATAGGGAGTAAATGATGCTCGCAAGTAGAGTAAACAGTTATGTTCTTTTCTACAAGCATTTCTCCGTACTTATATTTATTATCGAAAACCGATGCTGTTGGTTTTTTCTCTGGATTTAAACCTCCAAAAATCTCATTAACAAACATTTTAGCAACACGTTTTGGTGTGCCATTTAAACTATCGTCTGTTAGGTCTAAACCTAGGGTTTCCATAATATGGCGAACATCGTCTTTTATTATGTCTATTTTTTCTTTGTCCGAAAGCTTAAAAGCATCAGCCGTCATTGGTGTGTCAGAAGATGTGCCTACGTGGTTTTCTCCTAATTCGTCATTTGTGTTTGTAGTATTCTCAATTTTCATGTGTTCAAATTCTAGCTATAGTCATAAATATGTAAAAAAATAGTCGTAAAAAATACGCTATACTTTCAGCATTATAATATTGAAAAAAAAAGGGATAAATATTCCTATAAATCTTCGGTTAGCAAAGATAAGTAATAAAAAAATTAGAGCAACAAGGTAGGAGTTTTTATATTTTGGTTGTTATATTTTTAGATCAGTGAATATTAACAAAAAGTTAATTATTTTTTGCTATTTTTAGCATCTTAAAAAACGGTATTTATTTATGAAACTCAAATTACTTTATGCATTTGCTTTATTGTTTACAATTAGCTTTTTTAGTGCAACGGCCCAATCTTCAAAAATGCAACCACTTAAACTGGTTAAATATAAAGATAATGTTAAGGCTCCATTATCATCTCAAGAGCTGTCTTTTATAAAGGAAGTTTATTCAGATAAATTTGATGCTTATGTGTTGAATAGGCCTCAAAAATTAAAAGATTTAAAAAATTTACTTAGAAATAGAATTATTATTAAAGAAATGCCAGAATTAGTAGGTAATACTGAAAAGTATAAAACATTAGCTGAGGCAGGATTGTTTAATGCTTATAATTCAGCATTAACTTTCGATACAACCTATAATAAAAGCACTTTTAATGTTTTAAAGTATAATCTTGAATTTTATGGTAGAGGTTCAAGAGTTTATAGGATATCTAATACCAATTTTTTCATCGTAATACTATCTCAACATCAATAAAAAAAATACAACAATGAATAAGTTTACTATACTAATTACATTTTTATTTATTTCAACTGTTGCATTGGCTCAAGATGTTTTAATGCAAACAGGAACAATTACTCAATGTTCAGGAATGTTTTACGATTCTGGAGGAGCTGGAGGAAATTATGGTAGTGATGAAAGTTTCACACTTACTATTTGTCCTGATGTTGCTGGAAATCAAATTCAACTTGATTTTACAGATTTTAGTACTCAAACAGGAAATGACACAATAACATTTTACGATGGAGATGATATTACAGCAAATAACTTTGGAACCTATTCTGGAGCAGGAGCAGCTAATAACCCGGGTTTTGTGTCTGCAACACCAAATAATGCAACAGGTTGTATAACTATTGTATTTACTTCGGATGCTTCTGCAACAACTACTGGTTGGGCAGCTACAATTTCGTGTTTTGAGCCTTGCCAGACAATTGTTTCTCAATTAGATAGTTCTACGCCTACTCCAAATGGAGATGGTTATATTTGGGTTTGCCCAGGTGAAGATGTAACACTTAATGGTAGTGGAAGTTTTTCTGTAGATGGTACAGGAGCTGCTTACGAGTGGGATTTAGGAGATGGTAATACTATGGCTGGTGAAACAGCAACTTTTTCTTACCCTAATCCTGGAGTATATATTGTAAACTTAAATATTACAGACACCAATACCGATCCAGCACCTGGAACAGGATGCACAAATACAAATTTAATTAATCAAGTCATACAGGTAGGTACTGAGCCTGATTTTTCAGGTACTCAAGCGGCACAAAGTACATTGTGTTTTGGAGATACTACTACTATAGCAGGTGTAGTAACACCGGTTGAGTTTATAAACGATTGTACTCCACCAGTTAGTGGAACAACTTTTTTACCAGATGGAAATGGAGCTACTTATCAAACTTGTGTTACTGTAGATTGTTATGATTCTGCTCAAACGGTAACAGACATAAATCAAATTATAGGTATTTGTGTTAATATGGAACATTCTTATTTAGGTGATTTAGATATTAATATTATTAGCCCTACAGGTGCAGTAGCAATACTAAAAGCATATCCTGGAGGAGGAGGTACTTATCTAGGAGGAGCTAATGATGACGGTTCTACTACGCCTGGAGTTGGTGCAGATTATTGTTTTTCTACAGCAGGAACAGTTACTTTAGAAAATGGACCAACAATAACGGCAGGAAGTAATCCGGCAGGTAATTCTATAACTCCTGGAACATATTTACCAGAAGGAACTTTAAACACACTATTAGGTAGCCCATTAAATGGAGATTGGTGTATTCAAATTATTGATAATTTAGGTGCAGATAATGGGTTTATTTTTTCTTGGAGTATCGAGTTTGATCCAAACTTACAGCCTCCAGAACTATCTTTTACACCAACAACAGTTACAGAGGGTTGGGATGCTGATACTACAATAACAAATACTACAGGAAATACTATTACTGTTGCTCCGCCAACTGCTGGGCAACATTGCTACACATACAGAACTACAGATGATTTTGGATGTGAATATGAAGAAGTGGTATGTATAGATGTGTTACCAGAAATTGTAACAGCAGCTCCAAATAATTTATTTTTATGTAACCCAGGAGCACCTCCTTATATTTTCGATTTAACGCAAAATGATGCTATAATAAATGGACCTGCTACGAATCCTGCAGACCAAATTATAACGTATTATGAAACGCAAGCTGATGCTGATAATGAAACTAATCCTATTGCAAATCCAACTGCGTATTCTTCAATTGCAGTAATAGGTGTGCCGGAAACACTATTTGTTAGAATAGAATATTTAACTTCAGGTTGTTTTGAAACATATTCTTTTACATTAAATATTACTGCTCAACCAGTTATTAATCCAGCTTTGGATATGGTGTTATGTGATGATATTTCTAATGATGATACTGAACCTTTTGATTTAGAATCTCAAAATTTAATAATATTAGGAACACAACCAGCAACAGATTATACTGTTACTTATTATGCGTCTCTTACAGATGCTGCGGCAGGTGTAAATTCTTTAGTTAGTTTATATAATAACACTAGTAATCCACAGCCTATTTTTGTTAGAGTGGAATTAACTGCAGACGCTACGTGTGTTAATGTAACTACAAATCCATTAGGAGAATTTAATCTTATTGTAAACCCAAGTCCAGAGATTACATCTTTAACAAGCAATACAGATATATGTTCTGGTGAGGATGCTACATTTACAATTACTGGGACAGCTAATCATATTGTAGATTATAATATTAATGCAGGAGGAACACAGCAAGTAACTCTTGATGCAGCTGGACAAGCTGTAGTTACTGTAGCAGCAGTTGCTGCAGACCAGGTAATTACATTAGAATCTGTTGTGGATCCAGCTACAACATGTACTACTCCTTTAACAAATACATTAACTGTTGTTGTTAATGCAAATCCAACTGTTGTATTAACGAGTAATACAAGTGTATGTTCTGGAGCTGATGCAATATTCACAATTACAGGAGATGCAGGTAATGTTGTAGATTATAATATTAATGCAGGAGGAACATTGCAGGCAACATTAGATGCTGCAGGTGAAGGAGTAATAACTATTACTGGAGCAACTTTAGATCAAATTATTACTTTAGAATCTGTTGCAAATCCAGTTACAACATGTTCAAGTGTTTTAACTGACACTAACACTGTAACTATAGGAGCTAATCCAGTTATAACATCTTTAACAACAAATACAGATATATGTTCAGGAGCAGATGCCATTTTTACTATTAATGGTACTGCAGATGATGTTGTAGATTACACTATTAATGGAGGAGCTACACAACAAGTAACTATTGATGCAACAGGTCAAGCTGTTGTAACAATTACAACTGCAACTGTAGATCAAACCATTTTATTGGAAACAGTAACTAATCCAGTTACTTTTTGCTTTGGAACTTTAACTGATACAGCAACAGTTACAATCCTTCCAAACCCAACAGTTACACTTACAAGTAATACAGCAGTGTGTATTGGAGATGATGCAGTATTTACTATTACAGGAGTTTCAGGGAATATTGTAGATTATAATATTAATGGAGGAGGAACTTTACAGGCAACACTTGATGCAGCAGGAGAATCTGTTATTACAATAGTAGCTCCAACAGTGGATCAAGCTATGAATTTAGAGTCTGTAAATAATCCAACAACAACTTGTACTAGTGCTTTAACAGATTCAAATACAGTTACAATTAACCCACTCCCAACAATAGTTGTACCAACACCACTAGAAGTTTGTGATGATGGCACACCAGATGGAATAACAGAAATAGAGCTAACCATAAAAAACAACGAAATTTCAGGCGGTAATCCAGCATACGCTGTAACGTATTACTTTTCACAAGCAGATGCAGATGCACAAGCTAATCCATTAGCGAGCCCGTACACTAACGTTGTGCCTAACATGCAAACTATTTTTGTAGGCGTACAAGATGTAAATACAGGATGCTACGACACAACAACATTAGATCTAGTAGTAGAGCAAGCACCAGTAGCTTTTACACCAGCGAATTTAGAATATTGCGATCCAGACAGTGATGGATTTGGCGTCTTTACACTTACCGATTCGGAAGCAGAAATCACAGGAGGCGCACCAGGACTTACGGTAACTTACCATGAAACGATGTCAGATGCAGACAACAATGTTAATGCATTAGCAAGTCCTTATAATAACATTGTAGTCAACATGCAAACCATTTACGTGCGTGTAGAAAGTTCTACAATTGCAACCGACTGTGCAACATTTGTAGACTTAGTACTTATTGTCAATCCAACACCACAAATAACAACAGCATTAGTATTAACACCACTAGAAGTTTGTGATGATAATGCCGATGGTTTTGCTACGTTCGATTTACCAACCAAAGATCCAGAAATTCTAAACCTATTAGATGCAGATACTTCTAACGATTTAGACCCAACATTATACACTATTACGTATTACACCTCAGAAGCTAATGCTGAAGCACCAACCAATGCTATTGCAACACCAAACGCCTATGTAAATACAACGGCAAACATGCAAACCATTTGGGTACGAGTAGAAGATAATGCTACAGCTTGTTATAAAACAGTAGCCTTAGAATTAATAGTAAATCCATTGCCAGTATTAGTACAGCCAACACCACTAAGTTTATGCGATGTTAATAATCCAGGCGATGAAGTAGAAGCCTTCAACTTAGAAGATGCTAATGCACAAATACTAGCCGGACAAACAGGTATTACTTTAACTTACTTTAGCACACAAGCAGGAGCAGACACTAACGACGCAACAGTAGAAATCGTTAGTCCATATTCTAACACAAGCAATGCACAAACGGTTTACGTTAGAGCAACAAACAATGTTACAGGATGTGTAAGTACGATTACTCTAGATTTAAGAGTAAACCCATTACCATCACCAGTAGCAATGCCGTTACCATCAGACGAATGTGATGACGATAACGATGGTTTTTACGATATGTTCGATCTAGACGGTCAATCTGCAATAATAGCCAATGGCGAGCCAGACATCACTATTAGCTACTACGAAACAGAAGCCGATGCGATGAGCATGACAAATCCATTAGTAAGTCCATACGCAAACATCGTAGCCAATCTGCAAACCGTTTATGTGTTAGCAGAAAACGATATTACCGGTTGTTTTACCATTGTAACTATGGATTTAGTAGTATTACCATCACCAGTAGTCCCAATAGCAATCGACGACTATATTATTTGTGATGATGATAACGATGGTGTTAACCAGTTTGATTTTGATGCAGTAATCACTCCTCAAATTTTTACAGGAGGACAAACAGCAGCAGACTTTGTATTAACCTACCACACAACACAAGCACTAGCAGACTCAGGAAACAACCCAATAGTAAACACCAGTAATTATACTAATGTTGCTAATCCACAAACAATATATATACGTTTAGTAAGCAATGCTAACGGTTGTGTAACTACAGGAAGCTTTATTATAAGGGTAGAATTTCCACCAGTAATCGATGCTAATTATGATAATGAATTAACCCAATGCGACGATCTAGATGCTAATTATATGGAAGCCAATGATGGCTTTACAAGTTTCGATTTAACGGTTGAAGACATCGAAATCACAGGTGTTACAAACGTGAGTTGGATAGTTACTTATTACGAAACATTAGCCGATGCTCAAGCAGATACTAATGCTATAGCAGACCCAACAGCGTATACTAATATCGTTAATGGACCTCAAACCGTATACGTAAGAGTTACCGATAGCGACACAGGCTGCTTTAGCTTTACAACCGTAACCATTAGAGTGATCCCAAATCCATCACCAAGTCCAAATCCAGTAGATTTAGAATTGTGTGACGATATAGACATTGTAGGACCAAACGACTTATTAGAAACCTTCGATTTAACACAAAACGAAGGCTTCATTATCAATGGAGAAGTAGGTGTAACAGCAAGTTACTACATTACACAAGACGATGCTGTAATGGGTAACAATGCAATAGTAGATCCAACACAACATATTAACGAAGATCCTGCAAATCCAAACGTAGCAGTAACACCACAAACTATTTTTGTACGTCTTACCAATGGTACAGATGCTACAGGATTAAACGGAACAGGTTGTTACAGTTTAGTAAGCTTCGATGTTATTGTAAACCCATTACCAGTGGTTACACCAGTAAACGATTACGTTATTTGTGAGCTGAATACAGACAACGTTGCAGACTTCGATTTAACAACGATGACAGCAGCGATATTAAACGGACAAGATCCTTTAATATTCACAGTCACTTACCATGAAACGCAAGGCGAAGCAGATGCTTCAATGAACGATTTAACAGCAAGTGGCGATTACACAAATACTAGTGATCCACAAACTATTTACGTAAACATTACAAACACAGTAACAGGATGTGATACCACAGCATTAACCTTCAATTTAGTAGTAGACGAAGCAGCACAAGCCAATCCAGATGGTGTTGCAATACTTTACCAAGTATGTGACGATACTATGGAGTTTGATAACGATACAACAAACGACATGGTTGAGTTTGATTTAGCAACACAAAATCCTTTTGTATTAGATGGCCAAGACCCATTAAATTACACGGTAACGTATTACGATAATCAAGTCGATGCAGATGCAGGTACAAATCCGCTACCATTTACATATACCAATACAGTAAACCCACAAGTAATTATTGTAAGAGTAGATAATGATATTCCAGGCACACTAAATTTAGATCTTACTACATTAACTGTAGGATTAGATGTTAATGGCGATGGCACAATAGATACAATCGACACCACTGTACCAGCAGATGGCATATTTGATATTGTAGATATTAATGGTGATGGAGTAGCAGAAGGATTTGATACCAATGCAGATGGCATTATAGATTACATCGACTTAGATGGTGATGGTCTTGGTGATTTAGTAGATTTAAACAACGATGGAGAAGTAGATAACGATACGTCTGCTTGTTATGAAACAGCAGAAATCACTTTACAAGTAAACCCAATGCCATCATTTACTTTAGAAGCAGAGTATTTATTATGTATCAACACAAATGGTACAGAAGTAATTAACTCACCAGTAATAGACACAGGGTTAGATCCAGCATTCTATACTTTTGTATGGAACTTAAATGGCACAGATATAGCAGGCCAAACAGCAGAATTCTTAGAGCCAACCGAAGGCGGAACTTATGGTGTTATAGCAACAGATATCGCAACAGGATGTCCAAGTATTGAAGTTAACACTTTCGTAACAGTAAGCGAGCCACCAGCAGTAGCTTATGAGATAACAAGCTTAGCTTTTGCAGATCAACACGATATATTAGTAACAGCAACAGGTACAACAACGACCTCAATAGCAGTATACGAGTTTAGTATCGATGGCGGCAGTTGGGAATTAGGAACGTTAAATGCAGCAGGAGCATATGTGTATACCTTTACAGATGTTGCAGCAGGAGAACACATGGTAACAGTAAGAGACACGGTAGGTTGTGGAGAAACAACAATTCCAGTTATGGTTATGGATTACCCATTATACTTTACACCAAATGGAGATGGTTACCACGACACATGGAATGTTTACGATATTGGAAGACAGCCAGACGCTGTTATTTATATCTTCGATCGTTACGGTAAACTATTAAAACAGTTAAGCCCAGCAGGAGCAGGATGGGATGGTACTTACAACGGTAACCCAATGCCAACAAGTGATTATTGGTTTACTTTAGAATATAGAGAACCAAGTACAGATGAGAAAAAATCTATTCGTAGACACTTTACACTAAAGAGGTAGAAATCATAGGATAAGTCTTTAAAACTAAAAAACGCCTGAACATTAGTTCAGGCGTTTTTATTTATTTACAAAATACTAGTTACTGTTTGAGTTTTCTTAAAGATAGGTGCGTCAATAATTTTATAGTTAAATTGAATACGTATAAGAGCTTTTTAATACAGTATAATCATATTGTTGGTCTTAAGTGGGCTGTTGAGTGAGTAGCGTTAAGGATGGAAACGGCATCCTTTTTTTTACTTATAAATACAAGTAATCTAGAATATAAATAGATCTCTATTAATTAAGATGCTGAAATGGGTTGAGTTAAAAAAAGATACAGTGGACAGCCTGACCAAGATGATGCTTTTTAGCATGTTTTGGTAACGCCCAAAATATATAATTCAAATCTTTTTAGGCTCATTTTACTTCTAAATAGGTGTTATTTAAAAGAAAAATATAGAAATAGACAATACCCTAAAACTAATAGTAAGCCCTTGTATCTACTAATTTGCATGAATTTTGGGATTAATATTAGAACTAATAGAATTGCGGAAAAGCCAATCATCCAGAAAATGTCGCTATCTAATATTTTTGCATCTGTAACAGGTATGTCTTTAATAATAGAAGTTAGTCCTAAAACTGAACCTATATTAAAAATATTAGACCCTATTAAATTACCTAAAGACAAGGCTTTTTCTTGTTTGGCAGCAGCAATGATTGAAGCAGCTAATTCTGGTACACTAGTACCAATTGCAATTACAGTTACAGCTATTACAGCATCGCTAACACCTAGTGCTTCGGCAAGGCTTTTTGCTCCATCTACTAACCAAACAGATCCAAAATATAGCGCTATTGCACCAATAAGTAGCCATGTTAGAATTTTATAATTTGCTACTGTTGCAAGGACATCGTCTACATCGTCTGAACTTGCATCTGATTTAGAGTTTTTAATTATAACAACTATAAATACTACTAAACAGCAAAATAGAATGATGCCTTCTGTACTTGATAACATGTTATCGTTGGCAAGAAAGTAATATAGTAGGAATGAAAAGAATAGCATTACAGGCCAATTAAGCTTGTAAAAAGATTTATCTACAGCTATAGGTCCCAAAAGTGCAGTAATACCTAAAACCAATCCTATATTGGCAATGTTTGAGCCTACAACATTGTTAATTGCGATAGCAGGAGCATTATTTAATGCTGCTTGTAAGCTAACCAATAGTTCTGGTGCTGAAGTTGCAAAAGAGACAACCGTCATACCAATAACCATTTTAGAAATATTTAATTTAAAAGATAAAGCTATTGAAGCTTTTACTAAAAAATCTCCTCCTATTACTAAAAGTATAAGGCCTAAAATTACCCAAAGTATGCTCATGAAATTAGTTTTTTGCGAAGATACTATTTAACTAGAAACTTTTTTGTTTCTGTTTTGCCTTCGGAAGAAATTCTAGCATAATATATTCCGCTTGATAATTCTAAATTAAGAGGCGAGTTGTTTTTAAGTGTTTTGGATTGTATTTTTCTACCTTCGGAAGAATATATAACGACTTGATATTCGTTGTTTTTTCCAGAGATGAACAGTTGATTGTTTACTGGGTTTGGATAGAGTTTTATGGTTTCGGTTTCGAAATCTGTAACACTTAAATTGTTATTCCATGCAATTCCAGTATTTGTTCCCCAAATATAATCTACCAATTCTGGCATATCGATTAATGGATTCCTATTAAATTGCCATGTGTAGATGACGTTGTTTCTATTCATTTCGAAATCGTCTGGTGGATCTTGATTGTGCCATTGTAGTAAGGTTGCTAAATCTCCCATCTGTCCATCTATATCTGGATAACCGTTTACAACGGATAATCCATTATAACGTAATTGCATATATAAAACACTACGTGCAACATCTCCCTTAAAACTACCTACATTGCTTGTTGGGCCATTATATTGTCCGTAATGTTGGTTACTTCTTGAGCTATTTTCTGGTCCATCTGCAGCTCTTAGAGCGTGCGCATCTGAGTTCCCATGACGTAAAGAATCTGCGGTTGTGTTCCAATAGGATTCAATTCCGTCTGCTATATCGTCGAGATCAATACTCCCATAACCTGCTAAAGATCTTGGAAAAGTATGTTCTCTATTCCATTTTCCAGTACTAATAGAACTTGTTTGAAAATCTAATTTTGATCTTCCTTGTTCGGTATAAACCAACCAAACTTGGTTGTTGTTGTTAGGGTTTTGGTCTGCTTCTTTTAGAATATCAATAATATCTGAATAGGTTTGTGCACGAACAACACCTTCTTCTGCAATAATGTTTTGTATTGCTTGTTCTAAATTAGCTCCAGATTCTCCATTTAAAGTATCGTAATAACCTGCTGGTTGTGTACTTTGTACAGCACCTGTTGGTATAGGATTTGTACTTGAAGGAATTGGGGCATTAAAAGGTGAGGCAACAGGATTAGCATCTACAACACGTAGATTTACAAAATTGTTGAACGGAATATAAGGCGAAGCTAAATTAACAAACTTAATTAATAGTTCCTCATCTCCATCGTTAACACCATCATCTAAAATAGAAATTGATGTTGTTACAGTGTTTTGGCCATTAGTTATTGTAACTGTTGTGTTTCCTGTATAGTCAGCAGTATTAAAACCAGAATTATTTAGCGTAAAGTTAATTACAGCGTCTGCTGTTACATTAGTCTCTGCAGTAAAGGTGATGTCTAATGTTTCTCCTTCATTATATTGAGATTGTATATTAGAAATTGTAATAGGATTAAAAACAACACCAGAGCCGTCGTTTAATTGCCTTGGAGTTGGAGTCGCAGCTGTATAAGTTCCATCATTATTAAGTTGAATGGATTTAGGATTTGCATTTGTACCGTTATCATTTATCTGCTCTAGTGATTCAAATCCAGGAGCATCATTAAAAAATTCAAGTAAATTTGTAACTGCAGAATCATTAGTTTCATAAATAACAACATCCACGATATTAGTTAGCGTTGCATCGGTTAAATCTGGAAAATCCGAAGCGTTTGCTTGGTAAATAACAGCAGCATCTGGACCATTTTGTATAAGGTTTTGAGAGATAAGTAATTGAGGAAAAGGAGTAACTAAATCACTACCTATAACAAAAAGGCCATTAATATCTGTAGTTAAGCCATCTAGGTCTAAAGCGAAATAACTTTTGCCTCCTGTGCTACTTGTATTAGACCCATTAAATAATACTAAAACATAACCATTTAGACTAGCATTAGGACTTGAAGTTTTTAATTCTATAAACTCTTTTGTGTCAATGCTTGGTGTATCGCAATCTATTTCGTTTATAACAACAGCTTGACTAAAAGCAATATTGCATAAAAATAATAAAACTAAACATTGGTAATACTTTTTCATTTGGGGTCTTTTTTGCAAATATACGACTATAACCTAACCAGAATATTATTGAAAGGTTATTTAACTTTTTGAATTTAGATTAATGAAAGCATGAAATATGATGGCTTTTTTAATGAAAGCTCCCTTGGTTAATAAAAAAGAAGTCAAAAAGACCCTACAATTGTTCTGTATTTATATGTAAAATTACTTTATTGATTATGAATTAAAACTATATTCAAGACTATTTGTTTAATGTTGAAATAATATACGTCTATTCTGTTATATAAGTAAAGCGAGTTACATTAGTTTATGATGTTTTGTTTGGTTGTTAATATCGAAAAAATATATCTTCAAAAAACAATCATGAAATTTCATGTTATTATTAACCTTAAACTAAAATATGATGCTAACACTTGCAAAAATTATTATCGATGTTATATTATCGATATTTCTGTAACCACAAAATGTAAAACTTAGTCTAGAATAAGTTTTACTATTTTTTTAAAGGAATCAGCATTTGGCAAACACTAATTAAAAGTATAATTTTGAAGTCTTAAATAATAGTAGATTATTTTTATTGTATTATGAAAAAACAAGCGTTTAAAATACTAGCAAAAGTTAATAAGGCAGTTTTGCCTAGTTATACAAGAAAGAGACTAGATTTAAGTAAAGCCACTAAACTACAGATGGCTGTTTTTGGTTGGAAACTGTATGTTACTAAAAATGCATTGGACTAATTCCATTAGTCATTTTAAAATTCATTTGATATAAATTTATAATTTTCTGCTTTTACTTTGTCTATTGTATAAAAAGATATATATTTGCACCCAGAAAAAAAAGGCCTCGTGGCGCAACTGAATAGCGCACTTGATTACGGCTCAAGAGGTTACTGGTTTGAATCCAGTCGAGGTCACTAGAGTAGATAAGGGTTTCAAGAAATTGAAACCCTTTTTTTATTTTCCATTTGCAGAATATTTGCAGAAAATATAAGATTTAATACTACTATTAATTTATCTCTGATTATTCGTTTTTTCTCAGTATAGCTAGTATCTCCTGCTTATTGTAATAGCGCTTATTACCGATACTGTAACTTTTCACAATTCCCTTGTTTGTCCAATTCCAAAGTGAAACTAGACTAATTTTTAAAAAATCGGCTGTTTCTTGTCTTGTTAAATATGCATCGTTCCCATTAGTGTGCAATTCATTTAGATAATGTTTTATTTTTATTAAAAGCTTATCTGCTACTTTATCTGCGAGTTCTTCAAAAGTGATTTCTTGGATTTGAATTGTTTTTGATACCATAATTGAGTTTTTATATCAAATATAAAACTCAATAGTAATTTAATGAAACAATGTTTTAATTTCAATTAGATATTTCTAAATCAATATAAAACTGTTTATTAATCTCTAGGGTTACTGTATAACGAAAATAACCACGCTCATAGCAATTAAATGAGTGTGGTTATGTTCTTATATGCTTTTGGGTAGAAGGTTGTTTAAATGGAGTCTAAACCTAATTCTTTTAAATAGTTATTATGTTCGGCAAGTGCTTTTGCTGATTTCTTTTCTATATCAATTATTTTAGCATTTACTTCTTTTAAATCAATTTTAACTTCTGCTTTTGCTGTACTTACATATCTAGAAATATTAAGGTTATAGTCGTTTTTCTCTATTTCTGCCATTGATACTCTACGAGCATAACGCTCAATAGGTTGCTCTGGTCGATTCATATAAGTATCAACTATTTTCTTAATATCATTAGGTTCTTTAGCGTCTATGACACCATTCACTTTACCATTACGTAAAATATTTTGACGTTTCTCTTTTTTATAATGCTCACTTGCATTTATAAACAATACATCATCGTCTTTTTTACATTTTTTCAATATTAATATACATACAGGAATACCTGTTGAAAAGAATAGATTTGATGGTAAACCAATTACTGTATCTATGTTACCATCTTTTAATAATTTGGTTCTTATTCTAGATTCTGCACCACCTCTAAATAGAACACCGTGAGGTAAAATAATAGCCATTGTACCTTCATCACTTAAAAAGTGTAAACCGTGTAATAAGAACGCAAAATCTGCTGCTGATTTAGGTGCTAAACCGTAATTTTTATAACGGAAGTTTTCTCCCATTGCTTCGGATGCATCCCAACGTAAACTAAAAGGTGGATTTGCTACAATAGCATCAAAGGTTGTTTTTTTAGCTGGATTCATTTCATTTAATAAATCCCATTCGTTTTTTAAGGTATCACCGTGAAATATTTCAAATTCTGAATCTTTTACACCGTGCAATAACATATTCATACGTGCTAAGTTGTACGTTGTTATGTTTTTTTCTTGACCGTAAATTCTACTAATTGTACCGCCTGCTTTTTCTATTTTGTCTTTTACATTTAACAATAAAGAACCTGAACCACAAGCAAAATCTAGTACTCTATTTAATTTTTTCTTTTTTCCTGCTTTAGGGTTTTGACTGTCTAAGGTTACAATTTCTGATAGTATTGTAGACAATTGTTGTGGTGTATAAAACTCTCCTGCTTTTTTACCAGAACCTGCTGCAAATTCACCAATTAAATACTCGTACGCATCGCCAAGCGTATCGCTATCTGTTGAAAAATCTGCAATACCTTCTGATATTTTTTGAATGATTTTACACAGCTTCTTGTTTTTTTCTTCGTAAGTTTTTCCTAGTTTTTCTGAATCTAAATTAATTTCTGAAAACAAGCCTTTAAAAGAACTTTCAAACGAATCATTTTCGATATGTTTAAATCCTTTTTGTAAGTCTCTTAATAAATCTTCATCTTGTTTTCTAGCAAGTTCGGAAATACTACTCCATAAATATTTTGGCTCAATAACATAATGCACTTTTCTACGCATTTGTTTTTCAAAAGGCTCAATGTCTTTTGGGTTAGCTTCATACCAAACTGAAAGCGGTGTGCGCTTGTCGTCTTCCTCTAATTTAGGATAATCTGAACCTAATTCTTTTTTTACGGAACCTTCGTAATTATCTGATAAGTAACGTAAAAATAAAAATGAAAGCATATAATCACGAAAATCATCTGCATTCATTGCACCTCTTAAATCATTAGCTATATCCCAAAGTGCTTTACCTAATTGTTCTTGTTTTTGTTTTGCTGTCATTATGCTACAGTTTCAGTAGTTTCGTTAAAAATTTCTGGTAAATCAAATTCATATTTATCAAGAAATCCATTAAATATTTTTTTAAATAATTCTTTATTATCTGCTCCCATTTCTCTAGGGTCATAAACAGAATACTTACCGTGACTAAATAGCTGTAAGGCTCTATTGAAAAGAACTTCATCCTCTAATCCTTGGATGCATTTGTTTATTTTGTCATATCCAAAAAAGCTTGCTGTTTTTTCTAAAATACTTCTAAGTGTATTAAAGTGATATGTGTAAATCTCTTCTGTTGCTACAGCCTTTTTTAATTGACTAATTATAGCAATATGATGAAAAAAAGGCACATCACCTGTATTATGAAGTGCATAGCTTTGCGAATCTTTTGAATGTAAATAGTAACTTTTGTTTTTAATACTTCTGGTTAATTCATTAAACATTACATTAAAAAACAAACTATGATGCGTAGATACTATAGTTTTTATTTTATTATCTTCTCTCTTAATTAGATTACCTAAATCACAAGCTACAGAAATAGCTTTGTTTTCGTCTAATGAAGAAATAGGGTCATCTATGTAAAAGTACTTTACCCAATTATATGCACCTGTATCTTCATTACTATTTACTTGGTCTATTGCTACTTCACATATTGCTATAAAAAAACACCAAATAAAAAGATTTTCTTCACCTCTTGATATTTTAATATTATTAACTCTCTCTAAAGTATCATCGATCAAAACATCTCTTGAAAATGTAACCGTGTAGTTGTCATAATCAATAATAAAATTAAGATTTACATAATTTTGAAATAATGCACCAATTTTGGTTTCCATTTCTAATTCTTGTAAACCATCAAAAAAAGCAGAATCTTTATTGAATGTTAAAACTCTTTCTGTGTCGTTTTCAATGTCATTATTCCATATAAAAAGGTCTTCGGTAAATGCATTGAAATACAAAGTATCTCTAGCACCACCTACTTTACCTAGTTCTTTAAACTCCATAGATAACCTTGTTTTCCCTGTACCATTATGAGCAAAAAACAAAACAAGTTCTTTTTCTGGTCTATGGTCACCAGTAAGATCTTTACGGAAATGAGTAGCAACCTCTGTTAAATTACTAAAATTGGTTATTGTACTCATTATGAAATGTCATTTATATTAGGAAACAATCTTTGCATCAAACCTTTTTTATGGTCTTTTAATGCTTCTATTTTTGTTGTTTGTGCTTCTATTAAATCATCTAAGCTAGAAATACAATTGGCTATTTTTGGTTGTTCATCAGTATCGATATTTGGGTAAGAAATTATTTTATCCTTTAATATTGAATAATGTCTCTTGTATTCTTTCATTATTAAAGGATTGCTTTGTAAAGCATAGAACAAATAACGTGTATCTATAAGTGTATTTCCTTTGAGTATTTTAATACCATCAGCTCCTTGAATAAATGGACTTTCAACAATTTTAAGAGCGCAAGTATGGTCTCCAAAAACTATCAAAGGAAAATCATTTTTAACTAGTGCTTTTTTATCATCAGACCAACCTGCAATTTCATTTTGAGATTGGTCAATTATAGGATATTTACCATTTTCTTGAAATTGAGAAGATTTTAGTTTCTTGGGTGGTGAAATGTTTAAAACTAAGTTGGATAATTTATCTTCTTCCCAATCTCCATTATTTTCGAACTCTGGAAAACGAAATTGCGGTTTGGTTTCTCCATTAACAGGAAACAACTGTTGTAACAAACCCTTTTTGTGGTTTTTTAAATAATCTAGTTTTTCGGTCTCTGATGTTATTAAATTATCTAATGAAGAAAGACAACTAGCTATTTTTTCTTGTTCTTTTGGCTTAGGGAAATAAACACTATACTTTTTCATTAATGACTTATCACCTCTAGGCATTTTAACTCCTTTTGCTCCTTTCATTACATAATTAATGAAAACGTCATTTTTTAAAATATGTTGTAAAAAAAACTCGGATATAGAAGAGCCTGCCCTAAAAACAATAACATCATTTGAAGCAGTTCCTTCTTTATCAGAAAACCACACCTTCTTTAAATAAGGTCTAATATTAGCTATTAAAATGTCCCCTTTTTTATATGTTGTAAAAGAACCTGAATCTGGTAGTTTATTGGATTTTTTAACGCCACCATAATTGGGCAGAAGGTTTTCTGTGCTTATATAAGTCTTAATATCTAGTTCTGCTTTTGGTGTTTTATCATTTACAAAAACAGATACCTTTTTATTTCCCAAATCAGATATTTCCCAACCGTTTTCAAATTCAGGAAAACGTAATGAAGGAACTATTTTGTGTTTTTGTTTATTCATAAGCGTTTAATCCTGCTATTTCACGCCCTAAAGCTATTTTATTTAATAATGGCACTAAGTCTTCCATTAAAGCTAATTCTTTTACTCTGCGGTCTTTCCAGCCTAATTCTAAAGGCTCTAATAAATCAGTAAGTTTTTCACCATCAAAAATCATACGGTTCATAATTTCATTTATAAAAGCATTTAGACTTTCTTTTGTAAGACTATGCTTGTCTGCAATATCTTGTATTTCTTTAGCAGATATTTCATCTTTAAATTTTTGATAACCAAAGCGTATTTCTTTTTCATTTAAGGCATTACCAACCTCTAAAGTATTTATGTAAGCAATGATGCCTTCGCGTTCGTCCATTAAATTGGAGCTAGAACCTAATAAATTTATTAATTCCTCACGTGTCATTTTATGCTTGGATGGTTTGTCTTGTGTAAATTGTGCTATTAAGCCTATGATATAATCATAGTCTATAATCGCAGATGAAAATAACACATATTCAAAATTTAATTGCTGAACATCTTTTGATGCTTTATCCCCTTGTTTGTTCTGTGTTGCTTGTAGACGTTTTGCTGTGTCTAAATACACCGATTTAAAGGAACGTAAATCATCTTCAGGTAATAATGCTTCAATAGTTTCGTTTTGTGTTTCTTCAAGGTCGGTATATTGGTCTAATTGTGTTTTATAACGTTGTACTTCTTTAAAAGCATTTATAAAACCTGCACGAGCTTCATCTCCTTTTAAATTACTTACTTCTGAAGGAGAACAAGATAAACCTTTAGCCTCCATAAATTGGTTTAATTGTTCTACAGCCTCTTTATATTTTTCTATTACTTTAGGTGCTGCATCAACTAACCAAATTTCTTTTGCTTTTTCTATTTTAGCTCCAGAGAAACGAATCATCGCTTTATTTACTTCTTCTTCCTGGTCTCTAAATACTAAAATATTACCATAAGGTTTTGTATCGTTTATTACTCTATTAGTACGAGAATAGGCTTGTATTAAACCGTGATACTTTAAATTTTTATCTACATATAGCGTATTTAAATACTTAGAATCAAAACCAGTTAATAACATATCTACCACTATCATCACATCAATTTTATTTTTGTGAGGATAATCTGCATTTGAATATTTTTGGTCTTTTATGCGTTGCTGAACATCTTGATAGTATAAATCGAAATCGTTTATTCTATGATTGGTATTGTATTGGGTGTTATAGTCTGCAATAATAGTATTTAATGCTTCTTTCTTTTTATTCGGCTCTACCGTATTATCAGCTTTTTCTTGTGGTAAATCCTCTTGTATTTGTTGTATATCTTTATTACCCTCTGCTGGCGGTGAAAACACACACGCTATTTGTAAAGGTTTATAATCTTCATTTTCCTTTACTTTCTCTGCCTGTAGCTTTTTAAAGGTTTGGTAATACTGAATAGCATCATTTATAGAAGCTGTAGCAAATACCGCATTAAAACGCTTGTAATGTGTTGCTTTATCGTGTTTGTTTAATATCGCTTTCGTTACCGCTAACTTATGTACATCATCACCTACCGTTATTTTTTCTTCTGGTTTAAAATAGTCGATATGAAAACGTAATACATTTTTATCTTCTATTGCGTTTGTAATGGTATATGCGTGTAATTCTTTTTGAAAAACATCTTCTGTAGTTTTATAAGATGCAGTTTCTCCTTCAATTGTTTTATAACTTGAATTTTCTTCAAAAATAGGTGTTCCTGTAAAACCGAATAGTTGTGCTTTAGGAAAGAACTCTACAATAGCTTTATGGTTTTCTCCAAACTGTGAACGGTGACATTCATCAAAAATAAAAACTACTCTCTTATCTTTTAATTGCTCTAAATGTTCTATATAATTTTTATCGTTTTTTGTATCTAACGCTAAACCTAATTTTTGAATGGTTGTAACAATTACTTTATCTGCATAATCTGTAGAAAGCATTCTTTTTACCAATGTTTTTGTATTGGTATTTTCTTCTACACTACCTTCTTGAAATTTATTAAACTCATCTCTTGTTTGTCTATCTAAATCTTTTCTATCTACAACAAATAAACATTTTTCAATATCATCATTATCTTTTAAAAGTGTAGAAGCCTTAAAAGATGTTAGTGTTTTACCACTTCCTGTAGTGTGCCAGATATAACCGTTTCCTCTATCTTGTTCTATACAGTCTACAATAGCCTTTACTGCATAAATTTGATAGGGACGCATTACCAATATTTTTTGCTCAGTTTCTACTAACACCATATATCGACTAATCATTTCACCTAGAGTACATTTAGCTAAAAATTTATCGGTAAACTCTTCTAAACCATCTATTTTAGAATTGTTTTTCCTTGCTAATTTATATACAGGTAAGAATTGTTCATCAGCATTAAAAGCAAAGTGTTTGTTATTGTTATTAGAGAAGTAAAAAGTCCTAGATTGATTACTAACAATAAATAACTGCATAAAGCACATTAACGAATTGGTATATCCGTTACCAATATCATTTTTATAGTCTACTATTTGTTGCATAGCACGATTAGGACTAATTTCTAAGGTTTTTAGCTCTATTTGTACAACTGGCACTCCGTTAATTAATAAAATAACATCATATCTATGATTGCTATTTTCTGTATTCATTCGAAGTTGGTTAATTACCTCAAAATCATTCTTACACCAATCTTTTATATTAACTAATGTGTAATGTAATGGCGTATCATCTTCTCTAATAAATGTATTTCTTTTTCTTAAATGATTAGAAGATTTAAATACATCTGGATTTATAATTTCAGTTAATAACTTATCAAATTCAGCATCAGTTAATTTCACTCTATTCAATGCTTCAAACTTCTGTCTAAAATTTAATTCTAAAGCACTCTTTGTTCTAATATCTTTACGATACGTATATTTTAAATCCGATAATCTTTCGATTAGTTCTTCCTCTATTTGTTGTTCTTTGGTCATTGATGCAAGTAGCGTAATTTGAATTGTTAAAAATATAATATTAATTTGAATATATTATGAGGGTTTACTCATTTACTTTTTATTGCGATATAAGTATAGCAACAATGCTGTTGCGTTGTTTTTTTTTGAAACAATATTGGTAGAAGTATTATAATTAAAGTTTCGCGATGTTGTTGTTGATTGTTGCTAATTTGTTTTAAACAACAAGATAGCAAGAGTTTAAAGTATAAACAAGCAGTAAACAATGCAGCAACAAACACAAAAAAAAGCTGTTGTTAAATTGTTTGAACCTTAAAATAATTGAGGATTTCATACTTAAACAAGCATTAAGCAATGTAGTTGTAGTAGTAAATCCTAAAAAGAATACTGTTGGTATTTTGTTGTTGGTTGTTGTTGGTTTGTTGCAACTGCAAAAGAATAAAGGTTTTCGTGTAAATAAGCATTAAGTAACGTAGTAGTGTGCCAGAAACGAATACTGTTGGTACTCTGTTGTTGGTTGTTGTTGGCTTGTAGAACCTCAAGATAATTGAGGGTTTTACGTGTAAATAAGCATTAAACGATGTAGTAATATATACGAATAGGAGTGCTGTTGGTTTACTGTTGGTTGTTGCTGTTGTTGTTGTTGTTGTTGTTGTTGTTGTTGTTGTTGTTGTTGTTGTTGTTGTTGTTGTTGTTGTTGTTGTTGTTGTTGTTGTTGTTGTTGTTGGTGGTTTTAATAGTAAGATTTGTATGTAAACAAGCGATAAACAATGCAGTAGTATTTACAAAATTACTGTTGTTGCTTTATTGTTGCGTTGTTGTTTATTACCGTAAGTGCCAGCTAGCATGGCGTTACAGTAATTAATCAACAAATCAACAAGTTAATCTATATCCTTAAACATTTCTTTCGTAAATGTGTAATGACGTCCTCTGTGCTTAGATTCTTCAACAAAGGGATTGTTTGCCATAGTCATTGACATATGATATTTAGTGTATGTACTATTCTTAGATTCTAATTGGTACTCATTTTTTATAAGGTCGGTTATTTTAAAAGAATTGGTTCTAATATTGTTTTTATTAAGTTTATCTACTAAATCGCCAACTGAATATTTTAATTCTTCAGTATCAAATTGTATAAACTCGTCTGATAATATTTGTTCTAACTCTTTGTTTAGAAAAGTTTTGTTTCCATTCATTAATATATCTAAAGCTTCTGTGTGTATCTGTTCTTTTGTAAACCACATTCTTGTTTTTCTAGGACTATAGATTTTTCTGGTGTTTATAAAATTTATAAAATGAGGTAGTTCTTTGTTTAGCGATTCTAAAAGGTTTGGTTTGTCTGCTGATAAATCAAAAGGAATAATTTTACGCACCCAATATCTTATTTCTGAATTGTCGATATAGACAAAGTTTTTTTCGTTATTCGAGCATAATATAAATTTGCCAAAAAAGTTACCTTCTATTTTGTCTTTCCCTTTTGCTTCACTCTTGTAAGTTTTAGCAGTAGATAAGTTTTTTAAACGTTCGCTATCTTCTCTTTTATCTAGTAGTACTTCGTCTACAGCAATAATTAGTTTTGAAGCCCAATCGGAATTGAATCGACTTCTAAAATCTTCATTATTATTGATAGTCATATTGTTTTGAAATATTAGCTTCACCCAATTAAGAAAGGTTGTTTTCCCTGTATTTCGCTCGTTACTAACAAGACAAAGTATAGGTAGTACTTGCATTGGTTTTTTCCATAAAATACTTAAGTAGTCTAACCCAATTAGATATTGCTCTCCAAAAATATGTTTTAGAAATTTTTCGGTTTCGGGAAAATCACCTTGAGTTAGAGTATGATCTAATCTTTCGTATTTATTATAAAAACCATTAATAACGTGTTCGAAATTAGTGTGTGATGGTATTAAGCAAAAGCCATCATATTTTGGAATGCTTTTTGCGAATTCTTTATCATGGTCTGTAATAATTTCACTTTTAGACCATGGAGCTAACAACTTAATAGTGTCTTTACTATTTAATGGCATTTTTACTTTTTTGTAATATGCAGTTCCTATTCTAAGATATGTATCTTTCATAATTATATGTTTATAGTTAAATAATACGCTCTAGAAAGGTCAATTTTTTTAAATTTTTCAACAAATCTAAAATCAACTACTGCGCGTTGTATAGTGTTATCATCTTTGCAAGTTTTTATAATATTTTCTTCAATTTGATAAAGTGGTAATCTGGGTTTGTATTTAATTACTTGTATAGCAATATTTATTTTCTCTAATAAATTGTTCAGTATTCTTATTGACAACGAATTATTAGAATTTGCTAATGAGCTTAGTAAGTCTGCGTGAATATCTTCTAAGATTGCTAAACCATCTGGTTTATATGTTATTGTATTTCCCATTATTGAAACCTTTTTCTTTTGTTAGACAATAAAGTGTCAGCATCGGCTTCTACTTCTATAATGGTTTTTTGTTTTCCCTCTTTTATCCAATCTATTATTTCGGACTTAAAGAAGAATAAACGACCGTTTTTTTTGTGGTGTGGGATTGTGTTTTTCTGACAATAACCATAAAGAGTTGGTTTTGTGTAGCCAGATAATTTAACTATTTCATCAATAGTTTGTGGGTCGTCCGTTAGGGATTTTGTTTCTGCCTTTTCGATTAAGGCTTTTAATTCTTTAAGGTCTTTTTTAACCTCGGCAACGTCTAGTTGCGTTTGTTCAAATGCTATCATTTTGAGCTATTTTAAATTAATAATAGTCAATGATAGTCTTTAGTTATAGGTTTTTTTAGAGTTCTGTAGTTGTGGTAATAACAAAAGTAGTTGAGGTAGTAACTGAAGTAATTAAATTGTTTTTTTTGGTTTGGTTTTGAAATTATTCTTTACATTTTCATATTCCCAATTTGTAAAGTTTTCAGTTAACAGTTTTATGAAATTTTCTTGAACTTGACCTGTTCCGAAGTATTCCCAATAATTCTCATAAAACTCTCTAAACCTATATTGAATTAAGAATTTTTCCCCTTTTGGTGCTTGGTTAAAGGTTTGTTTTTGTATGTTAGGTATTCCGCAAAAAGCTTTTTTTATAAATAAATCCAATTGTTTTTTTGTTAAAAAAGGTTCACCGTTTTTGCTGTTTTTGGAAGTGAATATTTCAAAGTGTTCAACAATTATATCATATGGCATAGATTTACAGAACACATTTTTATATATGTCGTATATACTTGTTGGTTTCGAGTCATCTAATTTGCTGCTATTTTCTTTCTTGTTTTTGTAATATTTTAACTGTTGTTTTAATAATTTAACTTGTGGTTTTACAAAATCTAAAATAATTCTATTTGTGTTTTTTGCAATTAATATATGATTTTCAATTTCTTCCAAGTTTTTGTGTAACTCTTTAATAGCAATGTCAGTATTTAGTTCCTTGTAATATTCACGTATTGAGAGAAGTAGGTGTGTTGATATAATGTTATAAAACTCTTTTCTTTTAAAAATGATTGTACCATCTACATAGGAGAAATGTTTAATAAATTCATCCGATAATTCTCTTAATTCCATGGTGTTGAAGAATTGAATATTATTTCTAATATTAGTCGTATAAAGAGTTAGTTCAGCTATGAAATCGATATATGCATCTTCAATATAATCAATGCATATTTTATCTTTATCATCCTTGCCTATTCCTTTGCAAAAATCACATTTGTCAATTTCATTTTGAGGAATTGATGAATGAATTTCTTGTTTAATATATGCCAAATATTGGTCAAAGATTTCTTCGTTATTTACATAAGTTTTAAATAAATCAATAGATTCTTTTATATGAGGTATGAAATGATTATAACCTTTTTTGTTAATAAATTCAGCTATTTCTTCTTTGGAAATAGAGTAACGATTATCTATTTTTTTTAACATATAGTCTTTTTAAAAGTCCATTATTGAGTTAGCAAAATCTTTCTTGGCTTCATCTTCAAAACCTGCAAAGTAATTTTTAGTAACACTAAGGTCGCTATGGTTTAGGGCTTCACTTATAAATTCCATACTAGCGCCTTTACGTAATGAATTGGTAGCAAAACTATGTCTAGCCCAATAGGTAGAAATATCGTTAGGTAAATTATTCGCTTTTGCAACTCTTTTAATATGGTCGTTAATGTAGCGTGTGAAGTTTTTAATTTTTTTGTATTGTTCTAAAATATCATCATTTTTATTAATAATATCAAATACAAAACCTGTTTTAGATTTATTGCCATATTTTTCTATAATACTTGAGGTGAAATCTGTTAGGTATATAATAATCTCAGTTTTTTCAGCAGTTTTGTCAAATGTTTTTGCTCTGTAATATGTGAATTTATCGTCTTTAAAATCTAAGTATTTTAAAAGAGCAATATCTTTTAAATTAATACCATTGCAAGCAAAACTAAAAAACCAAAAATCTTTTGCTTTTGCTTCATTGTCGTTTGCTGTTGTAGCATTAAATAATACTTTTAATTGATTAGAATTTAAAGCTTTTTTTACTTTTTTAGTTCGTGGTATTTTGTATTTGTTCTTACCAAATGGATAGTGTTCACTATTTAGGTCGTTAGCATCAATGGCGGTATTGAAAATAACACGCAAAGTTCTAGTGTAAATCGAAATAGTGGTATAGCTTTTTCCATTAGATAACATGTATTTTTCATAATCCTTTAACCAATCAATATCAATATCTTGAAACCTTAATTTCTCTATGGTGCATTTTTTTATTTCTTTACTGAAACCACCTAGAGAATTTAGTGTGTATTTAAAACTTTCTGCAGTGTTTATTTTATTGTTTTTAATGTTTTTTTCTACTGCAAGATTAAAATGATAGTGTACATTATTTTTATCTGAAGTTTTTCTAAATAGTTTAAATTCAAATTTTTTAAAATCGAAAGCATCCATTGATTCAGCTTCATCATTAGCTCTATTCTCTATTGCTTGAAGTTTTAAGCGTAAGTCTTTGTTTTTACCTCTAAGATTTTTGTTTTTTGGGTTAAGCCAAATTTCTTCATACTCAACTTCGGTTAAGTCGATGTCTAAGTTGTACCATTTCTCTTTTTGAGTAGCTTTTCCATAAACACGAAGTTTTATAGGATACATTCCTGAATCTTTTTTTCTGCGCGTATCTAAACGGATAGAAATGTTGTAACTCATAGCATAATAGTTTCTGCAAATATATGTCATTTGCAGAATATTTGCAGAAAAAACAACATAATAAACCAGTAATAGATATTACTAAATAGTAGTGTTTTTATTGCATAATGCTGATTTACAAGGTGTTTAGGTAGTAGAGTAGTAGTGTTAATTTGTGTGGTTTATTGATTACGGCTCAAGAGGTTACTGGTTTGAATCCAGTCGAGGTCACTAATAAAACCAGCACATTTCAAAGCTTTTTGAAATTGCTGGTTTTTTATTTGCAGAATATTTATTGAAATATTGTTTTAATTTTAAGCTATAATAATTTCGTTTTTTTTTGTAATACACCACAATGTCTCCAAACTTGTTTTCCTTTTTTAAACAGTAACATTGTTGGTAGACCCATTACTTGATACTTTATAGCAAGTGATTGGTTTTTATCTACATCTATTTTAATAATAGAAATATTCTCTCCTAAAGTGTCTTTTACTTGTTTTAAAATATTAGATGGTCCACACCATGTTGCAAAAAAAAATCGATTAATACTGGTTTGTTATTTCTGAAAATTTACTCATACCTGATTTAATTTATTTATCGAATGTAACACTCCAAAGACCTCTAACTTCATTAATATTATAGCCTGTAGCTTTATCTTTTGGATAGAGTATTGCTAATTTTTTTAGAATTGGTTTTTCTATATTTTCATTAGGTTTTCCATGACATTGTAAACACATTGTGTTAGTTGTAATTGGATAATATACCTGAATTTTGTTTTCTAATAAATCTACAATTGGTTTATGTTCTTTATTGTTTTTAATATCATTTTTAAAAGAATTAATATAAGTTAATTCTTTTTTATTTGCTTGATTGTTTGGGTTTCTAGTTTTATCCGAAACTCGTTTTATAGTAGCTTTATGTACAACAGTCATGCTATCTGTTAAAGGATACGCTTGTGTATTACAAAACGTTAAAGCTTCTAATGTTCCTTTTTTTTGAATAGTACTCATTAGGTTTTTACCCAAAACGGATTTGGTTGAAAAAGCATATTGCAAACCACGTTCTGCATAAGCAGAAGTGTCTAAAATGCTTATAGTATTTTTACTTTCTTCTAAATTGGTTTTATTATCTTTTGAACGATTACAACTAAAAATTATTGATGAAAAGAAAACGAGAAGAATTGCTTTTTTCATTATTTTAATTATTTTTAAAACTTACCAATTGCACAACTTACAAAAGATTTAGCTTTAGAGGTTAGAGAGTTTATATCTTCGATAGAAGGATAGCCTAAAGTTTTAAGTTTGTCTTTTACAGCTAAAACGTCTACTTCGTTTTTGTAATTAAAAGATACTTTACTTTCGTCGATATCTATTTTTAAATCTAAAACATTATTAATTTCAGATAGTTTTGAAGTGATTGTATTAGCACAACCACCACATTTTAAGTTTTGTACTATTATTGAAGTTTTCATTTATAGACTATTAAAGAAATTGAATTTATAACCCAAAAATAGCTCTTAATATGAATTTTTGCTGTAACAAAAGTTACATTAAAGTGTTGTTTTTAGGAAAGGCGGTTAATGTTTTATGATAAATCTATTAATAGAACCTAATAATAGTAGATTTTGAAATTTTATAAGAATAAAACGGTTTTGAATTATGAGGCGTTTTTTAGATTTTTTAGCAAAATTTAATGCTGAGATTATATAATCTCAGCATCAATTCCTGCTTCTAAAATGCTAGAACAGATAGGTTTTAAATCTTTTAAATCACCTGTTTTCACTGTGCATTGTCCTTTGTAATGTACTAAAATTGTACACTGTTCTGCTTGTTCTGGTGTGTGTTTACAGGCTTTTATAAGTGTATCTATAACGTGATCGAAAGTGTTATAGTCGTCGTTATAAACCACAATTTCGTTGTTTGGTTTTTCTAACGTTTCAACATCGTGTTGTTCCTGTATTTTTTCTTTGATGCTCATTTACAGTATTTTATGCTAAAATATTAATTTTCGAAATGTAAAGCAACCCAATCATTACGTTTTAACTTATTTTTTAACTTTAAACCGTTTGTATTGCATTCTTTCTCAATAGTTGGAATATCGGCTTCGTAGAATCCGCTTAAAAATAGAGAACCATTTCCGTTTAAACATTTTGCATAAGTCTTAATATCGTTTAAAAGGATATTACGGTTTATGTTTGCTATAATAGTATCGTATTTTTTATTTACTAATAAATTGGCGTCACCTTCGTAAACAGTAATGTTTTTAGCATTATTACGTTCTGCATTTTCTACACTATTTAAATAGCACCAGTTATCTATATCTATAGCATCTATTGGATTTGCACCTTTCATTTCGGCTAAGATTGCTAAAACGGCTGTACCACATCCCATATCTAAAACAGATTTTCCTTGAAAATCGTTTGCCATTATATGTTGTATCATCATATGTGTTGTTTCATGATGTCCTGTACCAAAACTCATTTTTGGTTCTATAATAATATCGTATTGCGTGTCTGGCTTTTCGTGAAACGGTGCACGAACAGAGCAAAGATTATCCACTATAATTGGATTGAAATTTTTCTCCCATTCGCTATTCCAATTTACTTGTTCTATCTCGTCGAAAGTGTAAGAGATTTCGAACTCATCGCTTGTTAACACGTAAATATCTTGTAAGATATCTTCTCTCCATTCTTCTTTTTGGATGTATGCTGTAACTCCGGTTTCGGTTTCAACAAAGCTTTCGAATCCTGCGTAACCAAGTTCTGCAATTAGAATTTCGGTTGCTGGTTGTAATGGTTTTACTGTAAAATAATAACCTATGTATATTGTATTTGACATTGAATAGTCTTTGTTTCTGGCAGGTACTCCTGCGTTAGCGGTTGTAATGGCATCCTTTTTTGCGAATTATTTTAATTTATACTTCTTTTTAAAGAAAGAAATAATTTTAAAAAAATCCTAAAACAAGTTTAGGACTACTTCGCAGAAAAGATATAATGGAAAACGCGACCCTTGTGGTAACGCCCAAATTATTTAATTAAAATGCATTTATTATGGCGTAAAAATCGTCGGCTTTTAAGGCTGCTCCACCTATAAGTCCTCCGTCTACGTCTGGTTTACTAAAGATTTCTTTAGCGTTTGCAGGTTTTACACTACCGCCATAAAGAATAGTCATGTCTTGAGATACTTGCTCGCCATATTTGCTGTTTAATGTCTCTCTAATAAACTTGTGCATGTCTTGTGCTTGCTCTGGACTTGCTGTTTCGCCAGTTCCAATTGCCCAAACAGGTTCGTAGGCTAAAACGATGTCTTTAAATGCAGAAGCTTCTAAATGAAATAGCGCATTTTTAATTTGATCACCTACTATTTTTTCTTCGTCACCTGCTTTTCTATCGGCTAATTCTTCGCCAAAACAAAAGATTACTCTCATGTCGTTTTTTAAGGCAGCGTCTGCTTTTTTTGCTAAAAGTTGGTCTGTTTCGTTAAAATAAGCACGACGTTCGCTGTGTCCTAAAATTACTGTTTGTACACCAACGCTTTTTAACATTTTAGCGCTAATTTCTCCTGTATAAGCACCATTGTCTGCAAAGTGCATGTTTTGTGCTACAACCTCTATGTTTGAGTTTCTTGTAGCATTGAAGGCTTGAAATAGATTTACAGATGTTGGTGCAATCATTACTTCTGCATTAGACGTTTGCTTTTGTTTTAAAAGCTCAGTTATTAATACTTCGGTTTGCGATAAATCGTTATTCATTTTCCAGTTTCCGGCTACTATATTTTTTCTCATAATAAATGTTGTTTTATTCTAGTTTTACTTTTGGATCTAACCAAGCGTAGATAATATCTACAAAAATATTAATAATTATAAAGAGTAAGGCTATAATTAACACAGAACCCATAATTACAGGTAAATCTAATGTGTTTAATGCGTTTACTATTTCTTTACCAAGTCCATTCCATCCAAAAATATATTCTACAAAAACGGCTCCTGCTAGCATAGAGGCAAACCAACCAGATATTGCGGTTACTACTGGATTTAATGCGTTTTTAATGGCGTGTTTTTTTATAATTTGAAATTCGCTTAAGCCTTTTGCTCGTGCTGTACGAATGTAATCTTGGTTAAAAACTTCTAATAATGAATTTCGCATTAATTGAATAACTACTGCTAATGGGCGAATGCCTAAAACTAATGCGGGAAGGATTAAGTTTTTAAGCTTAATGTTTACTTTTTCGCCAAAGTCGTCAAGTTCGAAAAGACTACCTGTCATTTCTAAATTGGTGTATTTATGAAGCACAAAACCAAAAAACCAAGCGAATAGAATAGCGCTAAAAAACGAAGGAATACTCATGCCAATAGTACTAAGTATTTGTATTGCTTTGTCTAAAAAGGTGTCTTTTTTTAATGCTGAAATTATGCCTAAACTTATGCCTAAAAATAAAGCTATGCCTATGGCTGAAATAGCTAATACAAATGTGTTAGGTAGTGTTTCGGCTAAAACAGTACTTACTTTTTTACCTTGTTTTGTAAAGGATTCTCTTAAGTATGGAAACTTTAAAACGGTTGTTGTATTACCGATAGTAAAGAGTTTTGCTTCCGAATATTTTTGAGGTCTTAAAAAAGTGTAATCGTCTTCTGTATTAGAGTGAAACGAGATAGGAGAGAGGTCGTTTAAATAATATAGGTATTGTGTGCCTACAGATTTATCGAAACCATATTTTTTTTTAACGATGGCTAATTGCTCGCTATCTTCGTTTTGTCCCAGCATCATTTGTGCTGGGTCTCCAGGTAAGATATTGAATAAAAAGAATATAACAGTGACTACTCCAAATAAGGTGAGTAGTGCATAGAATGTTTTATTTAAGAGGTAGCTTATCAGGTTATTCTTCTTTTAGTGTTATTTTTATTAACTCGGTATAGTTACTTGAGGTCATTGAATTAAGTATTTCTAATTCTGAACCTTCTTTTATAACATTCATGCTTTCAATTGTCTCAGGATCTATAGCTTCAACTTCGTCTTTGGTTACTTCTTCTTCGTTAACAAAGTAAGCAGTGCTTATTATAACAACTGGCTCAGGTTTGCGTTCAACTTTAGGTAAGTCTATTTCCTCGGCATCGTTAAAATGCTCTTTTTGCATTACAGTTCCTTTCTCTAATTTTAAAATTCCAGGATTAGAACGTACTACTGTTTTTAATGCTTTTTCATCACATAAATAGAAGTCGAAACCGAAACCGTATTTTTCTTTTGCATACTGTTTGTCTTCGTCTCCTGAAGATGATAAACCAATTACCGTATAGCCGTTTTCAATAGCTTTATCTGTTACTTTTTTAATGTTTTTTAAGCCTTGCTCGTTAGCCTTTTCAAGATTGTAAGCGACTACCATAATAAGGTGATCTTCGGCTAAAAATTTAGTGGTAAAATCTTCATCATCAGTTTCGATAGAAAAATCTTTAACTGGAGGATCGTATCCTTCTATTAAAATTTTAGTTTCAACACTAACGTATTCTCCATCTACAGTTGGGTAACTACCATCGGTAACATATTCTAGGTTTTCTCCACCAACATTAAAGGTCCAAGTGTATTCTTGTACCGCTTTTTGTGCATCATCTGGCACAACCATACCTTCTGCAATGTTTTTACCAACAGCATAGGCTCTAAAATCCCAAGTTGGTAAATGCATTAACACATGGTAACCAAACCATAAACTACCAATAAAGCCTAATAATGCTAGAATAGTCGTTGGGAACTTACCAAATATTGGTTTTATATGTTTTATTCCTGCGACTAAAACAAGTATAAGAATAAGTAGAATTAAATCTTTTGTGAAACTTTTCCATGGTTTTAAAGGAAGAAAATCGCCAAAACAACCACAGTCTTTTACAACTTCGAAATAAGCTGCGTAGAAAGTTAAGAATGTAAAAAAGACAATCATTCCTAAAAGCATCCAAATGGTGAACTTACGTTTGTAACCAATTAATAGAAAAACGCCTAATACAACTTCTAGCACAACTACAAATACCGAAATACCCAAAGCGTAAGGATCTAAAGACGGTAGGTTTAATACCTCTGAACTAAAATATTCTTGTAGTTTGTAAGAGAAACCTAAGGGATCGTTAAGTTTTATTAATCCTGAAAAGATGAATAATCCTCCAACTAATAGTCTGCAAATGTGAACTAAGTATTTCATAATCTTCTGTCATTCCTGCGAAGGCAGGAATCTATTTTAATTATTATAGTTTATAAGTGGATTCCTGGCTGCGCAAGAATGACAATTATTTTTCGTTTAAATGAATCATAGCAAAAATGGCGTAATTTATCATGTCTTGATAATTAGCGTCTATACCTTCGCTTACAATTGTTTTACCAGCGTTGTCTTCAATTTGTTTAACGCGTAATAATTTTTGTAAAATTAAATCGGTTAAAGAACTTACACGCATATCTCGCCAAGCTTCACCATAATCGTGGTTTTTGTCTAGCATTAATTGTTTGGTGATGGCTACTTTTTTATCGTATAAAACGGTAGCATCTTCTGTAGATAAATCGGGTTGCTCTACAATACCTTTTTCAAGCTGAATAAGCGCCATTAAAGAATAATTTATAATTCCTATAAATTCGCTTTGTTCACCTTCATCAACTTTTCTTACATCGTTTTGTTGCAAACTTCTAATACGTTGTGCTTTTATAAAAATCTGATCTGTTAACGATGGCAATCTTAAAATTCGCCATGCGCTTCCATAGTCACTCATTTTATTAATAAACAGACTGCGACACGTTTCTATAACAGCATCATATTGTTTTGAAGTATCTTGCATATATTAATTCAAATTTTCCGTAAATTTCGCATAAAATTGTCTAAAAGTCAAGGTTTCACATCTATAGTTTTTAAATGTGCTACAAACAACAAATATAAAGCTATCAATGACCATTAATTGCAGAGGAAAACTTATCGATTTATCTACACCAAAAGTAATGGGTATTCTTAATGTTACTCCCGATTCTTTTTATGATGGCGGAATGTATAAAGAGGAGTCTAATATTATTAACCAAGTACAAAAAATGCTTGATGATGGTGTTACTTTTATAGATGTTGGTGCTTATAGCTCTAAGCCAAATGCAGATGAAGTCTCTCAAGATGAAGAACTCCAACGCATAATTCCAATTATAGAATTATTGGTTAAACAGTTTCCAGAAATTATAATTTCTGTAGATACGTTTCGTGCAGAAGTTGCTAAACAATGTATTGAAAAAGGAGCTGCTTTGGTAAACGATATTTCGGCAGGACATTTAGATAATAATATGTTGGAAATAGTTGCTAACTTAAATGTGCCGTACATAATGATGCATATGCGTGGTACTCCAAAAACAATGCAACAACAAACAGAATATAATAATATTTTAAAAGATATTATTTTATATTTTTCTGAAAGAATAACAAAAGCTAGAGCCTTAGGGATTAAAGATGTTATTATAGATCCAGGTTTTGGGTTTGCTAAAACATTAAATCAGAATTTCGAATTATTAAACGTTTTAGAAGGTTTTAAAATAACCGATTTGCCTTTGTTGGCTGGCATGTCTAGAAAATCTATGATTTACAAAACATTAGAAACTTCTGCATCTGAAGCTCTAAATGGAACAACAGCGTTAAATATGGTTGCCTTGCAAAAAGGAGCTGCTATTTTAAGAGTTCACGATGTTAAAGAAGCAGTAGAATGTGTCACACTTTTTAATCAACTTAAATAAATGAAAAAATTATTAATCGTTTTATCTGTAATCGTTTTATTGGGTTGTAGTGACAAATCTGTATTACTTCCAGAAATAGAAAATGCCACAATTACTGAAATAACAGATGTGTCTCCAGCGTATATTTTTTACGATGAAACCAAACCAGATAGTTTAGAATTAAATAAAGGTAATTTAATAATCTCAACGCATTGGTTAGTAAATGTGGACAAACGTTTAACTCTAAAACAAGTAATTCCGTCAATTATTGAATTACAAGAGAAAAAGCGAAACTCTAGCCATAAAAATGAAAGCGCTCGTAATTATTATACGTGTAACGATACAAGTATTAAAAATTTAGGGTTTCTTGATTTTACTGATGTGGTTTATGTTTATGAGAGCAAAGAGTTTGATTTGAAAAATAATATCAGTTTAGCATTTATTGATACAAATAGAATTCAAATTTTAGCATTAGATAGTTTAGATCAAGAAACTAGTATGCCAAATCTGGCTAGTCAATTAGAAGAGGTGTTATCTAAAAACGAAAACACCAAAACACTAAATTTAGCTTTCAATCAAAAATTATCTTTTCAAGATTATATCACTTTTAAATCTAAGCTATCTCAATTAAATTTAGAGAATACTATAATTAATAATGAAGAGTATCTCTTTAATTAATATATTTAATCATTCTAAAATCAATATTTACCATTGGAAATTTTCGACACCATACTAAACTTCGGCATAATAGACTATATAGATGTCTTCTTAGTTGCCTTGCTTTTATATTATATATATAGATTAGTTAGAGGCACAGTTGCCATTAATATTTTTCTTGGTATTGTGTTTATTTACTTCATCTATTTAATTGTAGAAGCGCTTAAAATGGTATTGCTAACAAAAATTCTTGGCGGTTTTATTAGTGTTGGGTTTATAGCTTTAATTGTAGTGTTTCAGCAAGAGGTTAGAAAATTTTTATTAATGATTGGCTCTACAAACTTCGCCTCTAAACGTGGTTTTTTAAAACATATTAAGTTTTTAAAAATGGAAGGAGTTTCTGCATCTTCTACAGATATTGAGGTTATAATTGCGGCTTGTAACAAAATGGCAACATCTAAAACAGGTGCACTAATAGTTTTAGAGCGTGAAAATAATCTTGATTTTTTGGTTAGTACAGGAGACGAGATGAATATTAAAGTTACGCAGCCTATTATAGAAAGTATCTTCTTTAAAAATAGTCCGCTTCATGATGGTGCAATAATTATAGAAAATAATATTGTTAAAGCAACACGTGTAATTTTACCTGTTAATAACGAGAAAACCATTCCACAACGTTTTGGATTAAGACACAGAGCAGCAGTTGGTATTACAGAACGTACTGATGCTATTGCAATAACAGTTAGTGAAGAAACTGGACAAATTTCTTGTTTTAAAAACGGAACGTTTGTAGATTTTAAAGATTCTACAGAGTTAATAGAAATTATTAAAGAAGACTTAATTTAAATATGGTTTGTAAAAATTGTAAAAGGCTATTGCCATAACAAATAAACTTCTGTAATGGTTGTGGAGCAAAAGTGATTAAAAATAGGCTAACGATGCTAAATCTATTCGAAGATTTTGCTTACCGTTATATGAATTATGATAATCAGTTTTTAAAAACATTTTATTTATTTACAAGCCCAGAAAAGGTTATTGGAAGTTATATTAACGGAACACGTAAAAAGTATGTTAATGTCATTAACTACTTTACAATTGTATTAACCCTATTTGGATTGCAGTTGTTTATTATGAATATCTTTTTTAAAGATGCTTTAAATATTAAAGATCCTGAAGGTTTTGCTAAAACACAAGGGCAAATTCAATTAGTAATAAGTAATTATTAGAGTTTAATATATATATCGTTACAGTTCCTATTACTGCTTTTATGACGTGGTTAGTTTTTTATATAACAAATAAAAGAACACATAACTATACAGAGCATATTGTTGTTAACCTATATTATTCGGCTCAAGTAATAATTATAACAGCTTTGTCCACATTGTTACTCATGGTTTTTGGGCTTAATTTTTTTACTATTAGCTTTATTTTTTCTTTCCTATTCTTTATTTGGGCTATATTTTAAAAAGAATATATGGTTTAGCAATAGGAGATACTATAGTAAAACACTGCTATTTGTAGTATTAGCTGTTGTAGTTATAGGAGTAGTTTTTGCGCTAATATTAGTACAAATATTTGGTATAGAATTTAGTTTTTCTACTTAAGCCACATCAGCTTTTAAAAACTGTACTTCATAAAGATTTCTATAATACCCATTTTCTTTTTTAAGTAGTTCTTCGTGAGTACCTTGCTCTACAATTTCACCAGCATCCATTACTATAATTTTATCAGCTTTCTGTATGGTCGCTAATCTGTGAGCAATAACAATAGAAGTTCTGCCTTTAGTAATTTTATCTGTAGCATTTTGTATTAATTGCTCAGAATACGAATCTACCGAAGAGGTTGCTTCATCTAAAATTAAAATACTAGGATTAGTAACATAAGCTCTCAAAAAAGAGATTAATTGTCGTTGTCCAGAACTTAACATAGCACCACGTTCTTTTACATTGTAATTGTAACCATTTGGTAAACTAGAAATAAAATCGTGAATACCAATATCTTTAGCAGCTTGTATTACTTGTGCTTCAGAAATATTAGGATTATTTAAAGAAATATTTACCATAATAGTATCGGCAAACAAAAAGACATCTTGTAACACTACTGCAATTTTACTTCTTAATGAAGATAAAGTTACCGTTTTAATATCGATATTATCCACTAAAATTTCACCACTATTTATTTCGTAAAACCTGTTTAATAAATTTATAATAGTAGATTTTCCAGCTCCAGTAGAGCCTACAATAGCAACAGTTTCTCCTGATTTTACATCAAGAGAAATGCCTTTTAGTACTTCCTCATTTTCAACATAACTAAAGTGAACATCTTTAAAAGTAATGTCACCTTTAAATTTTGAAACTTCTATTGTTCCTGTATCATCAATTTGAGATGTGGTGTCAATAATTTTAAATACACGTTTGGCAGCTACCATTCCCATTTGTAGCGTGTTAAATTTATCTGCAATTTGTCTTAGCGGTCTAAATAATAGCGGAATCATCATCATAAACGAGAATAGTTGACCTACAGTTGCGGTACCTTCAACAAGAACCATTAATGCTCCAAAGTATGCTACTAATCCTGTGGTGATACTCGCTAGGAAATCAGCAATTGGAAAGAAAATTGAATTATACCAAATTGTTTTTAACCAACCTTTTTTATGTCGCTCGTTAATAGCTTTAAAATTTCTGTTTTCTGTTGTCTCTCTTGTAAATAATTGAAGAATTTTCATTCCTGTAACGCGCTCTTGTACAAAAGAGTTAAGGTTTGAAACTTCTGTTCTCACTTGCTCGAAAGCCGTTTTCATATAACGTTGAAAAATCTTAGTTGCATACAAAACAATTGGCATGGTTACAAACACTATTAAGCTAAGTTTTATATTGGTAGAGAGCATGTAAATAGATATAACTAACATGACAGTTAAATCTCGCATAATCATAAACAAGCCTTGTCCAAAAATATCTGCAATGCGCTCCATGTCTGTTACAGCTCGTGTTATTAGCATTCCAACCGAAGAATTATCATAATACTTCATTTTGAATTTTAGCATATGATTAAACAGTAAAATCCTAACATCCTGCACAATATTCTGTCCAAGCCAAGCAGCATAAAACTGAAAGAAAAATTGAAAAATTGTTTGTAATAGAAGTAAAGAAATCATTAAAATAATGTAATACAAGAAGCCTTCTTCTTGCATTGTTTTTATGTGATCGTCAATTACTATTTGTAGTAATTTAGGTGTAGCAATACTTAAACCTGCAATAATTAAAACAGATAGAAGTACACCGTAAAAAACAGTTTTATACGGTTTTGTATATTCAAACAAACGCTTGAATAAGGTAATGTCGAATATGTTCTCTTTTTTATTACTCAATGTCTAATTTAATTGTTTCTGGATATTCAATTTTTGTTAAGTATAAAGCGTGAGCAGGAACAGAAAATCCAGCTTCGCTTCGGTTTTTAGATTTAATAATATCGTGAAGCGTTTCCACTTCAACTTTGCCAATGCCAATATTAATAAGTGTTCCAACAATGGCGCGAACCATATTTCTTAAAAAACGATCTGCTTTAATTGTAAAATGAAGTTCGTTCCCTACAACCTGCCATTCAGCCTTCATTATATCACAATTATACGTTTTTACATCTGTATTACTTTTAGAAAAGCATTGAAAATCTTTATAGTCCAATAATATTTTGGTAGCTTCTTTTAGTCTTTTAATATCTAATTTCGGTTTTAGTAAAAAAGCTTGTTCTGTATTAAACGGGCTTTTTTCTAAAGCGATTCTATATAAATACTGTCTGCTAATGGCATGAAACCTAGCATGCAAATCTGCTTTTACTTTAAAGATATTTTTAATAGCAATATCTACAGGTAAAAACGAATTTAATTTATATATAATTTGCGGTATATCGAAGATTACTTCAGTATTAAAATGTGCAAACAATTGTTTTGCATGAACTCCAGCATCTGTTCTACCAGCTCCCATTGTAGAAATAGGCTCTCTTAATAAAGTCGAAAGTCCTTTTTCTAAAACTTCTTGTACAGAAATAGCATTAGGCTGTATTTGCCATCCATGATATGCTTTTCCGTTATATGAGAGTTCTATAAAATATCGCAAAGAAACTTGTATTTTTGTTTTCTAAAGAAACAAAGATAATTGTTTTTGTTCCTAAAGAAATGCTAAATAATAATAAAAGCGAAACAATAAGGTTGACGCTTTCGCGGAAGTACTAATCACTAAAAACAAGTTCTACTTAAATGAAAAAAATCCTACTATTATCAGACACTCATAGTCATATTGATAACGATATACTAAAATACGTTAAACAAGCAGACGAGGTTTGGCATGCAGGAGATATTGGAGATTTAAAAGTAACAGATGAAATTGCAAAACTAAAACCATTAAGAGGTGTTTACGGAAATATTGATGGTGATAAAGTGCGTTTAGAATTCCCAGAGAATAATCGTTTTATGTGCGAAGATGTAGATGTATGGATTACACATATTGGTGGTTATCCAAATAAATACAATGTAAGAGTAAGAGAGGAGATATATAAAAATCCTCCACGTATTTTTATTTGTGGACATTCGCATATTCTAAAGGTAATGCCAGATAAAAAATTAAATTTAATCCATATGAATCCAGGAGCAGTTGGTATACACGGTTTTCATAATGTAAGAACCATGCTTCGGTTTACTATAGATGGAACCAAAATTGAGAATTTAGAGGTTATAGAATTCCCAAAAAGGCATTAAAAGTTTCGATTCTATACCAGCCTCAAGAATGTTTCCTTTTCTTTGGAAAGAACTAAGGATAGAAAAAATAGGAACATAAAAAAGCCCAAGATCTTCACCTTGGGCTCACGCACTAATACTACTAAGATGTTAGGTTTATCGTAACCTATCTACAGATTTTACGAGATCTTCATCCTTTTTAATCGCCTTATTAGCCAAAACCAATAATACAATAGACAGAATTGGAAGAAAAATCCCAATACCTTTCTCAGAAACCAAAGCTTCTCCAGATACATTTAGAGATTGATATACAAAAAATCCTAGTAAAATAACGTTCAATATGATGTTAAGTCGTCCCAATACAAATTGCAACTTCCTATTTTTAAACATAAATATGGATAACAAAGATAGAGCAGCAGAACCTAAAAATAGTCCAAAATACAAAAGCTCATCCATTGCGAAGACTTTTACATCTTCGTTAGTTATCCATAAATGAAATACAAAAATCAATCCAGCCGAAATTCCAGCAGTAAGCAGTAAATAGACAGATTGAATGCGTTGTATCATTTATTTTAATCGAATAATTTCTGGTTCAAAAATATAACTTCTTTTGGAAATTTTAACTAAAAATTTAAAATAAAGTTGTATAATTGCACAAGCGCGTTGCAATGGTCACATTAGCAATACGTTAATTCTTCAGAATCACATTATAATTTTCTTCGGAAATTTTCAAAAACATATTTTTCTAAAAATATTCAATTAAACAATTCATGTTTGAAATCTCACAATTAAAAGAAATGAAGCTTCCTGAGTTACAGGATATGGCTAAAAAGCTAGCTATTCCAAAGTTTCGTTCATTAAAAAAATTAGACTTAGTTTATCAAATTTTAGATAAACAAGCAGCTAACCCTAAGGCAGTAGAAGTTGTAAAAGCAGATATTCCTGTTCCTGCAGTTGAAGAAAAACCTAAAAGAGAGCGTGTACAACGTGCTGCGGCAAATAAGCCAAATCCTAGACCAAAAGCACAACCAAAGCCTCAAGCGAAAGTTATGCCAAAAGCAGAAAAAGAGACCATAGCTTTTAAAGAGGAGGAAAGCAAAGAAATTAAAGAGAATAAAGACGATAATAAACAAGTAAAAGAGCCAGTTAAAGCACAGCAACCTAAGGTACAGCAGCCAAAACCACAGCATAAAAAGCCTGTTCATAATCATCAAAATAAAAAAGACGATAAAAAGGATAACAACCCAAATCGCCAGAATAATCAGAACAAAAACCAAAATAAAAACCAGAATAATCAACGTAACCAAGGTAAAAATGGAAATACGCACGGAAACGATGACACTCGTAATCGTTACCGTGAGCCAGATTTCGAATTTGATGCTATCATTGAAAGCGAAGGTGTGTTAGATGTTATGCAGGATGGTTATGGATTTTTGCGTTCTTCAGATTATAATTACTTATCCTCTCCGGATGATATTTATGTATCGCAATCTCAAATTCGTTTATTCGGATTAAAAGTAGGAGATACAGTGTTAGGAAACGTAAGACCTCCAAAAGAAGGTGAAAAATATTTTCCACTTATTAAAGTGAATAAAATTAACGGACAAAGTCCAGATGTGGTTAGAGACCGCGTGTCTTTTGAACATCTAACACCATTATTTCCACAAGAGAAATTTAACATTGCAGGAAAGCAAGCTACTATTTCTACTCGTATTATGGATTTGTTCGCTCCAATAGGAAAAGGACAACGTGGTATGATTGTATCGCAACCAAAAACTGGAAAAACAATGCTACTTAAGGATGTTGCCAATGCAATTGCAGCTAACCATCCTGAAGTATACCAAATGATTTTACTAATCGATGAACGTCCAGAAGAAGTAACAGACATGCAACGTAATGTTCGCGGAGAAGTTATTGCTTCAACCTTCGATAAAGAAGCTCACGAACACGTGAAAATCGCAAACATAGTATTAGAAAAAGCAAAACGTTTAGTAGAATGTGGACACGATGTAGTGATTTTATTAGATTCTATAACGCGTTTAGCAAGAGCTTATAACTCTGTGCAACCAGCTTCGGGAAAAATACTTTCTGGTGGAGTAGATGCAAATGCATTACACAAACCAAAACGTTTCTTTGGTGCTGCGCGTAACATCGAAAATGGAGGTTCGCTTACCATTATTGCTACAGCTTTAACAGAAACAGGTTCTAAAATGGACGAAGTAATTTTCGAAGAATTTAAAGGAACAGGTAACATGGAACTTCAATTAGATCGTAAGATTTCTAATCGTCGTATTTTTCCAGCTATCGATTTAACATCTTCAAGCACACGTCGTGATGATATATTATTAGATAAAGTTACAATTCAAAGAATGTGGGTAATGCGTAAATACCTTGCAGATATGAATCCAGTAGAAGCAATGGAATTTATCAATGAGCGCTTTAAGCAAACAAGAAATAACGAAGAGTTTTTAATCTCAATGAACGGTTAGGGTTTATCCTGATTTAGTTTTAAAAACTTATTACAAAACAACAAAGCCTTGATTATATAATCAAGGCTTTGTTGTTTTATGTAGTGAAATTCTTAGTTAGTTTTAAAAAAAACAAGCATTGACTAATAGAAAGTCAATGCTTGTTTTTTTTTGTTATTAAATTTTTGAGGTTTTTATAAAAAAAATAAGACCTAAAAATTAATAGTATTGTATGCTTTGAATTATTAGTAAGCTAATAAAAGCTCTTTGTATTCTTTTAAGTCAGAGATGTTATCTTTGTTATTAAGGTTTCTAGTAAGCGCTATTAAATACTTAAGACTTTCTATAGGAGATACTTCATTGTCTTCTACAGTAGGTTCTTCTTCTCCATCTTCTTCTAAAGGCTCGTCCTGAGGAATAGGAAGAAGAAAAGCTTCATGTTCTTCTATGTGTTCATAAGCAAGCCTAAGTACTTTAACCACTAAAGGAACTTCCTCTTCTATAGCAAAAACTCGTAATGCTTTTATATCATCAATTAGTGTATCTGTATTGATTCCAGATTTATCAAGATTATTAAGAATTTTATCAATTACTTTAATTGCGTTTGTGTTTTCCAAAAGAGTAAGATTTATATGAATGGTTGATTTTTGATAATTGCAAATTTATACTTTTAGAAATTAAATCATAGACCTTATTTCGAGTAAATTGACATAGTCACTAAAAGAATTTTTATAAAACAAAAAAGCCTATCGAAATTTCGATAGGCTTTTTTTTCTTGTAGAATTAATTTGACTATATCGCTGAAACGAATTTAGTTAAACCAGACTTTAAGTTAGCTGCTTTGTTAAAATGAATAACATTTTTCTTTGCTAATCTATCTAACATAGAATGTACTGAAGGTAATAAAGCTTCAGCTTCCTTCTTATCAGTTAACTCACGTAATTTTTTTATCGCATTACGAGTTGTTTTATGCTGATACTTATTTCTTAAGCGTTTAGTTTCGTTACTTCTAATTCTTTTTAACGCTGACTTATGATTTGCCATTTGTTTCTTTATTTCTTTATTAAAAAATTGTAGCCCGTAGGGGAGTCGAACCCCTCTTACATGGATGAAAACCATGCGTCCTAGCCGATAGACGAACGGGCCATTTATTTAAGAGTGTGCAAATATAAAACTTATTTTCATTTCTGCAAAACTTTTCAAATAACTTTCACAACGTTTCCATTGCGGGTGCAAAAATACAACTATTTTCTACTTTTGCAAGACCTAACTAAACTTTTTTTTAAAAAAATTTAGTTAATATGCTTTTGCGAACAATACTCTGCGTTTTGAAGGCTTTCCTGAATACACACAAACACCATCTTCTAGCTTTCCTTCTAAAGGAAGACATCTAATAGTTGCTTTTGTTATCTCTTTTATTTTATCTTCAGTCTCTGGTGTACCATCCCAATGTGCTGAGATGAAACCGCCTTTCTTTTCTAGAGTAGCTTTAAACTCTTCAAAATTTTCAACTTCCGTAGTGTGAGTGTCTCTATGTTTTAATGCTTTGTTAAATAAGGAATCTTGAATTTCCGTCATTAAGCCTTCAATCTTTTCTGTTAAAGAGTCTAATGAGACTGTTTCTTTAGTTAAAGTATCTCTTCTAGCTAATTCTACGGTTCCATTTTCAAGATCTCTTGATCCAATTGCAATACGTAAAGGTACTCCTTGTAATTCGTGTTGTGCAAATTTAGCTCCAGGACGATAGGTCGTTCTGTTATCGTATTTTACTGTAATATGTTTTGCTCTAAGATCTTTTATTATTCCGTTTACAACTGTTGTAATTTCTTCTAGTTGCTCATCAGTTTTATGAATTGGAACAATTACTACTTGGTTAGGTGCTAGGTTTGGAGGAAGTACTAAGCCGTGATCGTCACTATGTGTCATAATTAAAGCACCCATTAGTCGTGTTGAAACTCCCCAAGAAGTAGCCCAAACATAATCCTGTTTCCCTTCTTTATTAGTAAATTTTACATCAAAAGCTTTTGCGAAATTTTGCCCTAAAAAATGAGATGTTCCAGCTTGTAGCGCTTTTCCGTCCTGCATCAATGCTTCAATACAGTAAGTCTCATTTGCTCCAGCAAAACGCTCGCTTTCAGTTTTTAAACCTTGTACAACTGGCATTGCCATGAACTTTTCAACGAAAGTAGCATAGACATTATTCATTGTTTCTGCTTCTGTTATAGCTTCTGCTTTTGTTTCGTGAGCTGTATGTCCTTCTTGCCAAAGAAATTCTGCTGTACGTAAAAATAAACGTGTACGCATTTCCCAACGAACAACATTTGCCCATTGGTTAATTAGTAATGGTAAATCTCTATATGATTGAATCCATCCTTTAAAAGTGCTCCAAATTATTGCTTCACTTGTAGGTCTTACTACAAGCTCCTCTTCTAGTTTAGCTTCTGGATCTACGCGAAGTTTTCCTGGATTGTCTGGGTCGTTTTGCAATCTATAATGAGTTACTACTGCACACTCTTTTGCGAAACCTTCAGCATTTTTTTCTTCAGCTTCAAACAGGCTTTTAGGTACAAATAGTGGGAAGTAAGCATTTTGATGTCCTGTCTCTTTAAACATTCTATCTAATTCTGCTTGCATTTTTTCCCAAATAGCATAACCATAAGGTTTTATTACCATACAGCCTCTAACTGCCGAGTTTTCAGCTAAATCGGCCTTTACGACCAGTTCGTTATACCATTTTGAATAATCTTCTGCTCTTGTTGTGAGTTTTTTGCTCATATATAGTATTTTGGCACAAATATTGTGATTATGTTAAAAAAAGAAATAGTTCGACAAAACTAACTATTTTTGTTATGTTCAACAATAAAAACAAACAGTTATGCAATTAAAAAAATACTTATTAAATAAATTACCAGCGTTTGCGGTAGTTTTATTTACTCTAGTGCTTACGTCTTGTGGGTCTTATCAATATGTTGGGCAAGATAGTGATGGAATTTATAGTGAAGATGAAGCTCAGAAAGATGTTGTGCAAGCCGATGCGCAAGAAAATGGTGATAATACTTATTATAAAAATTACTTTAAAGAAAAATCATTAGAAATGGATTCTGATGGAAATGAAGAAGTTTTTGTAGATATAGATTCTTATGAAGGATCTTATTCTGAAGATAATGTTGAGGTCGCTAATGTTGCTTCAGGCTATGGTGCTTGGGGAGAGAACAGTAGTGAGGTGTCTATAAATATTTATAACACAGGTTTTAATAATTATTGGAATAGACCATATTATGGTTGGAATAGTTTTGGTTGGAATAGCCCTTATTTTGGTTGGAATAGTTTTGGTTATGGTTATGGGAATTTTGGTTATGGAGGTTTTTATAACCCTTATGGATATAATTATGGCTATGGTTATGGAGGTTACTATGGGAGAAATGGTTACGGAAGAAATGGTTTAGCATATAACACTACAAGAAGAGGAGGTATTTATGGAAGACAGTCATCTGCTTTAGGTAGAAGGGTTGAGGCTTCTAGAAGAAGTAATTCTACGTCTACTCGTACAAGAACATCTTCAACTCCAAGAACGAGAACAGTTACGCCAAGAGTGAGAACAAATAATTCTACACCAAGAGTTAGGTCTACTACACCAAGGGTTAGAAATTCAACTCCAAGAACAAGAGGTAATAGTTCTACGCCTAGGACTTCGAAACCTAGAGTAAGAAGTACTACGCCAAGAACAACTACGCCAAGAACGTCTTCACCAAGTAGATCTTCTACTAGAAGTTCTTCTGGTTCATCTTCAAGATCTACATCAGGAGGTAGAAGGAGAGGTTAGAAGATTGTTTTTAAAAAAAAATGAATTAAAAAAATAATATGAAAAAAGGAATATTTTTATTCATAGGTGTTATGTCTATGTTTACAATTAGTGCTCAAGATATAAGCGATGCGTTAAGTTATAGTAGTGGAGAGATTATAGGTTCGGCAAGATACAGAGCGCTTAGTGGTGCATTTGGGGCTCTTGGAGGAGATTTAAGTGCTGTTAGTGTTAACCCAGCTGGTTCTGCTATCTATACAAATAGCTTTGCTTCGGTATCGCTAAATGTTAGTGATGTAGATAATGAAACAGCTTATTTTGGGAGAAGGAATGCTTCTTCAGATTCAGATTTATCTTTAAATCAAGGAGGAGGTGTTTTTGTTTTTGAAAGTAGAAATGAAAATTCACTTTGGAGAAAGTTTGCTTTAAGTGTTGCTTTTGATAATACTAAGAATTATGATGATAATTGGAAGTCTAGAGGTGTAAATACTACTTCTATAGATCAGTATTTTTTAAATAATGCTCAAGGCTTGCGTTTAGGTGATATTTCTGCTTTACCAGGAGAGTCGTCTGCAGATGCTTATGCTGGAATTGGAAGTGCTTATGGTTACACTTATCAACAAGCTTATTTAGGTTATGATTCTTATATTTTAGAGCCAGTAAGCGATGCGGATGATAATACACTATATACATCTAATATTGCAGCTGGAAATTTTGATCAAGAATACACTTACGCTGCTACTGGTTATAATGGTAAGATTGCATTTAATTTAGGAGCCCAATATGGAGATGATTTATATTTAGGGTTAAATTTAAATTCTCATTTTCTAAATTATGAACGTTCTACTTTTTTGTATGAACAAAACAATAATACAGATTCTGTTATAAATCAAGTAGGTTTCGAGAATAATATAATAACAAATGGTGCTGGATTTTCATTTCAACTAGGTACTATCTATAAGTTGTCTAACGAGTTTAGAGTCGGTTTTACATACGATTCTCCTACTTGGATGACAATTACTGAGGAAACTTCACAATATATTGAAACTGTTAGAGTGGATGGAAGTGAAAATGTTTTACAAATTGTGAATCCGCAAGTGGTGAATTTGTTTCCAGATTACAATCTGCAATCACCTTCTAAAGTAACAGGGAGTTTAGCTTATATTTTTGGAAAACAAGGATTGATAAGTTTTGACTATTCTAGAAAAGATTACAGTAAAACAAAGTTTAAGCCAAAATCTGATGCTTATTTTAGTGCGCAGAACGATATTATTGCAAATAATTTAACTGCAGCAGCTACCTATAAGTTGGGTGGTGAATATAAAGTTGATCAGTTTAGTTTTAGAGGAGGCTACCGTTTTGAGGAAAGCCCATATAAAAATGGAAAAACTGTTGGAGATTTAAATGGTTATTCTTTAGGTTTAGGGTATAATTTTGGTAACACAAAATTAGATTTAACTTATGATGATTATAATCAATCAAAAGAATATCAATTATATAGTACAGGATTAACTGATGCTGCATCTATTGATGCTAATAATTCTAATATAACACTAACATTAGGGTTTCGATTATAGAAAAACTAATTATCATTTAAAATGATGATTTGTGTGAATAAAAAAAAGCGTTTGAAAATTTTCAAACGCTTTTTTTATGAATATAATTTTTATATAAATTAGCTGATATTAGCAGACTTTACGGTCTTGATAATACGTCCTGCAATTTTGTATGGATCACCATTAGAAGCTGGTCTTCTATCTTCTAGCCAGCCTTTCCAGCCTTTTTCGACTGTAATAATTGGAATTCTAATAGAAGCTCCTCTGTCTGAAATCCCATAGCTAAAGTCGTCAATAGAAGCTGTTTCGTGATCTCCTGTTAAACGTTGATCATTGAATTCTCCATAAACAGCCATGTGTTCTTTAACAACTGGTCTAAATGCTTCGCATATTTTTTCGTAAGTTTCTTGGCTTCCGCAAGTTCTTAATACTGTATTCGAGAAGTTTGCATGCATACCAGAGCCATTCCAATCCATATCTCTACCTAATGGTTTTGGATGGTATTCAATATAGTAACCATATTGTTCTGTTAATCTATCTAATAGGTAGCGAGAGACCCAAATCTCATCACCAGCTTTTTTTGCACCTTGAGCAAATAATTGGTATTCCCATTGTCCAGAAGCAACCTCTTGGTTAATTCCTTCAAAATTTAAACCAGCATCAATACATAAGTCTGCATGCTCTTCTACTAGTTTTCTACCATGTGTATGTAAACCTCCAACAGAACAATAATACATTCCTTGTGGAGCAGGATAACCACCAATAGGGAAACCTAATGGTAATTGAGTCTTTGTGTCCATTATAAAGTATTCTTGTTCAAAACCAAACCAGAAATCATTGTCTTCATCTTCAATAGTAGCTCTTCCGTTAGAAACGTGAGGAGTGCCATCTGCATTTAAAACTTCTGTCATTACTAAATACCCATTTATTCTTGCAGGATCTTTATAGATTGCAACAGGTTTTAATAAACAATCAGAAGCTCCACCAGAAGCTTGTTTAGTAGACGACCCATCAAAAGACCAATTGTCAAGTTCTTCTATTGTTCCTTGAAAATCTTCGTGTTCCTCAACTTTGGTTTTACTTCTCATGTTTTGAGTAGGAAAATAACCATCTAGCCAAATGTATTCTAATTTTATTTTTGCCATAATACTTACAGATAATATTAATAATATGTTTGCAAATATAAAATGAATTTTAAATAACCTATAAAAATTAAGAGGTAAAATTGAAATTTTTATTAAATCAGTGTTAATAACCCTATTTTTTTAAGGGTGTTGATAATTTTAAAGGTTAAAACGGCTTGAAATTAATATATTTGTAAAAAAAATAGTCAGAAATATGTCAACTCTAAGATTTTTCGCCATAAAAGAAACATTAAACAGAAAACCTGTAGTTATAAAAGAAGAAAAACGACGTTCAGAAATTTTCGGACAAAACGTTTATGATTCAAAAAAAATGCGCCAAACACTTACAAGTGACGCTTTTATAAGTTTAACAAATGCTATTGAAAAAGGAGGAAAGATAGATAGAGCAATTGCAGATCAAATTGCTTCTGCAATGAAAGATTGGGCATTGTCTAAAGGAGTAACGCATTACACGCATTGGTTTCAGCCATTAACTGGAGCTACAGCAGAAAAGCATGATGCTTTTTTTGAAACCATAGAAAATAATGGAGCAATAGAGAAATTTGGAGGCACTCAATTAGTACAGCAAGAGCCAGATGCTTCTAGTTTTCCAAATGGAGGAATAAGGAATACTTTTGAAGCAAGAGGTTATACAGCTTGGGACCCAACATCTCCTGCGTTTATTTATGGTACAACATTATGTATTCCAACAGTATTTGTTGCTTATACAGGCGAAGCTTTAGATTATAAAACGCCTTTGTTAAGAGCGTTGCAGGCGGTAGATACAGCAGCAGTTGCTGTATGTAAGTATTTCGATAAAAATGTAAAAAAAGTAAACGCTTCATTAGGTTGGGAACAAGAGTATTTTTTAATAGATAGCGCTTTGGTGTCCTCTCGTCCAGACATTCAATTAACAGGGAGAACGTTATTAGGTCATGCTTCAGCAAAAGGACAACAATTGGATGATCATTACTTTGGCACCATCCCAAATCGAGCAATGTCTTACATGCGAGATTTAGAAATTGAATGCATGTTATTGGGTATTCCTGTAAAAACAAGACATAATGAAGTGGCTCCAAATCAATTTGAGCTCGCTCCTATATATGAAGAGGCAAATTTAGCTGTCGATCATAATGCGTTATTAATGGATGTTATGGATAAGGTTGCAGAGCGTCATAATTTTAAAGTATTGTTTCATGAAAAACCATTTCAAGGAATTAATGGGTCTGGTAAACACAACAATTGGAGTTTAAGTACAGATACTGGAGTTAATTTATTAAGTCCTGGAAAAACACCAATGAGTAATCTTCAGTTTTTAACTTTCTTTATTAATACAATAAAAGCTGTAAATGATAATGAAGAATTACTTCGTGCAGCCATAGCATCAGCTAGTAACGATCATAGGTTAGGTGCAAACGAAGCACCTCCAGCAATTATTTCAGTATTTATAGGTGAACAGCTAACACATGTCTTAAGTGAATTAGAAAATGTAACCAATGGTAAACTATCACCTCAAGAAAAAACCGATTTAAAACTTAACGTAGTCGGAAAGATTCCAGAAATACTTTTAGACAACACAGATAGAAATAGAACGTCTCCTTTTGCTTTTACAGGAAACAAATTTGAATTTAGAGCAGTAGGTTCTAAAGCTAATTGTGCAAACCCAATGACATTGTTAAATTCTATTGTAGCAAAGCAATTAATCGATTTTAAAATTGAAGTAGATGCGTTAATAGCTAAAAAGGATCTTAAAAAAGACGAAGCAGTCTTTAATATATTAAGAGAATATATTAAAAAGAGTAAAGCTGTTTTGTTCGAAGGTAATGGTTATGGAGAGGTTTGGGAGAAGGAAGCAAAGAGAAGAGGGTTAAGTAATAACAAATCGACACCAGAAGCATTAAAAGCTAAAATCTCTAAAAAAGCATTGTCTTTATATAAGGACTTGGGTGTAATGAATGCAACAGAAGTAGAAGCGCGTTACGAAATAGAGCTTGAGGATTATATTATGCGTATTCAAATTGAAGGACGAGTGTTGGGTGATTTGGCTAGAAACCATATTGTGCCAACTGCGGTTAAGTATCAAAATATTTTAATTGAAAATGTAAAAGGTTTAAAAGAGATCTATGGGAAAGACTTTAAAAAGGTGTCTCAAGCTCAGTTAGAATTAATTGAAGAGATTTCTAAACATATAGAGTCAATAAATAAACTAGTAACTAATATGACTGAAGCTAGAAAAAAATCAAATCAAATTAAATCTATTGAAGATAAAGCTAATGCGTATTGTAATAAAGTAAAACCTTTACTGGAAGCTATAAGGTATCCTTGCGATAAGTTGGAATTATTGGTAGACGATGAGCTTTGGCCGCTTACAAAGTATCGAGAATTGCTTTTTACTAATTAAATTGATGTGAAATTTGAGATAAAGGAATTAATTTATATTTAAATAATATAAATATATTTTGTAAGCACTTGATTTTCAGTATATTTTGTGTTTTTTTTAAAAAATATTGATTTCAACAATTCCAATATGACGAATATCATTTTGGAATTGTTGTCTTATAAGTAGCTTTGAATTGTTATTAATCAATATATATTTAACATGAAAAAAGTAATTTTAGGTGCTGCGGCACTATTATTCTCGGGCGCAATGATGGCGCAAGTTTCACAAAATGCATTAAAAGACACAAACGGAAATAATTCTGTTGATGCTCAATTATCTGTAGATTTATCAGGAACTGGTAATCAAGGTGAAGCTGTACAAACAGGTAACACAAACAAGTTACAAGTATTACAAGCAGGAACTAATCAATCATCTTTCTCAATACAAGGTGATGGTGCAGGAACTGGAGACAACAGAGCAAGAATCTGGCAAACAGGTGATGTTTCTGGAATTAGTGGTGTAGAAAACGCTGCAGACGTAAGACAATTAGGTTCTGGTAACCAGTCTACAACTAGACAAGAAGGAGACCAAAACGAAGCTGTTACGCGTCAAGGTATGAAAGATGGTGGAATAAGCGGAGGAAACAAAGCTTATATTAACCATGGTACTGCAGAAAACGGTGAGTTAAACTACGCTATGGTAGAGCAAGATGGTCAAGGTAACAGTTCTAAAACTGTTCAGTCTTATGACAACAATGAAGCTAGAACTGTACAGGAAGGCGATGGTAACATGTCTGGAATTCGTCAAAAATCAGGCCCTAATGGTTCTTTAGGCAACTCTGCATTAGCTGAGCAATACGGAAACATGAACGCTACTAAGATTTATCAAGATGGACATAGTCAAACTGCTGCGTCTTTACAAGTAGGTAATAGTAACAAAGCTAATCAAACACAATTGGGTAACGGTAACTGGGCTAAAGTTAATCAAGGAGGTGATACTAGTGGGCCAATTGATAACTTAGGTTCTGTACAGGCTGATATGGATGGGTATCTTAATTCTTTTGCAGATCCAACTTATACTAATGGTAGTGATAACACAGGAAATGGTTCTAAGGCTGGTTTAGCTAAGCAATATCAATCTGGAGATGGTAATTCAGCTTATTCTGGACAATGGGGAGACGATGGTGAAGACAGTAATTATTCTGAGCAAAGCCAAATTGGAGATGATAACAGAGCTTATGTTAACCAAAATGCATACGGTCCTTCTAATGGTGGCGCTAATTATGGTCGTCAAGATCAAGCAGGTAATGGTAACTTTGCAGTATTAGGACAAAATGGTAGAGATCATGTAGCTTATCAAAGACAATATGGTAATTATAATGATGCTACTGCTACACAAAAAGGTAAAGGTAACTTAATGAGTTCATACCAATCTGGAGACGGTAATGTTGCTATTTCTGCTCAAAGAGGTCATTATAATCAAACTCTAGTAGTACAAAAAAGTGGTACTGGTGATTTTTCTGGACATAGTTTCGTATCTAGTCAAAATGTTGCAAATGGTATGCCTAATGGTAATGGTGGTAATACTATTAGTGTGTTACAATTAGGGCCAACTGGAGATATTATGAATGATGGTGAAGGGTGTGATTTCCAAGCTCCATCAGATTTAGATATGCCAGGTGGTGTAGGTGGATTTGATTTAGATGCGCCTTGTACTCCAAGCACTTCTGGATGCTAATATCTCTGTAAAATAAGATTAGATAAACAAAATGTTTAATCAAAACATATTAATTTAAGGAGGAAACTATATAGTAAGTTTCCTCCTTTTTCTTTATTGTCTTTTCTTAAACAAATAATTAGATTAAAGTTATTATATGTTATTTTTAAAACCAAAAAAAACTACTCTCCTACGTAATGGTACGTAGGGTTTCTACGTAGTTCTACGTAGTTTTAGGCTTCGGCTGAAAAATAAAAACGTAGTATTTTGCTTACTCATATTTACATTTCAACGATGTTAGTAATAGACTAATCGAAAATATGGTCTAAATGATAAGTTTTTAATGGTCATTTCAATTTAATCTCTATATTTACAATGCTATTAATCAATATATATTTAACATGAAAAAAGTAATTTTCGGTGCTGCGGCACTATTATTTGTAAGCGCTTCTTTTGCGCAAGTTGCACAATCACCATTAACAGATTATAACGGAACAGTTTCAGTCGATGCACAATTAGCTATCGATTTAAATGGAGCAACTGGTAATCAAGGTGAAGCTATCCAAACAGGTAACACAAACAAGTTACAAGTACTACAAGCTGGAACAAATCAATCGTCTTACTCAGTACAAGATGATGGCTTAGGAACAGGAGACAACAGAGCAAGAATCTGGCAAACAGGTGATGTTTCTGGTATTAGTGGTGTAGAAAACGCTGCAGATGTAAGACAATTAGGATCTGCCAATGAGTCTACATCAAGACAAGAAGGAGACTTCAACGAAGCAGTAACACGTCAAGGTATGAAAGATGGTGGATTAAGCGGTGGAAACAGAGCTTTAATCAATCATGGTACTGCAGAAAATGGTGAGTACAATTATGCTATGGTAGAACAAGACGGTCAAAATAACCGTTCTAAAACTATCCAGTCTTGGGATAACAACGAAGCAAGAACTGTACAGGAAGGAGATAATAACATGTCTGGAATCCGTCAAAAATCAGGTCCTAATGGATCAGCTGGTAACTCTGCATTAGCAGAACAGTATGGTAACATGAATGCGACTAAAATCTACCAAGATGGTCACAATAACACAGCACGTTCTGTACAAGAAGGAGAGCAAAACAAGTCTAACCAAACTCAATTAGGTGATGGCAATACAGCTTTAGTAGATCAAGGTGCAGATGTTGAGCCTATTAATGCATTTGGATCTGCACAAGCAGATTTAGATAACCTTATCAACACTTATGCAGATTCTGGTTACTCTAATGGTCCTGATAACACTGGTGGTGGTTCTACTAAAGGTAGAGCATTACAAGTGCAAGATGGTAACTCTAACACAGGCTACATTGGTCAATGGGGAGACAGCAGTGAAGACAGCGATTATGCTGAGCAAAACCAAACAGGTGATGATAACAGTGCTTACGTAGCTCAAAACGCTCATGGTTCTGCAACAGGAGGTGCAAATAGCTCTCGTCAAGATCAAACAGGTGATTTTAACTTTTCTGGTTTAGGGCAAAATGGTAGAAACCATTTAGCTTATACTAGACAAAATGGAGATGGTAACGTTGCTATTGGATCTCAAAAAGGGAACCATAACTTATTAAGTACATACCAAGAAGGTGATGGTAACTGGGCAGTATCTGGACAAAGAGGTGTAGATAACCAAACATTAATTGTACAAAAAAGTGGTGTTGCAGATGGTTCAGGTCATAGTTTTGATGCTAGCCAAAACATTGCAGATGGTGGAGCAAATGGAGGTAATACTATTCAAGTATTACAGTTAGGTCCTTCTGGAGATATCTTTGGTGCACACGAAGGATGTGATTTCCAAGATCCTCAAGATTTATCTATGCCTAATGGGCCAGCATCATTTGATTTAGATGCGCCTTGTGCTTCTGGTACTTCTGGATGCTAAAAACTAAATAAAATATTACATATTTACTAGTATTAGTATTTTATATAACATATTAAAAAGAGGATGATAATATAGCAATCATCCTCTTTTTCTTGTTTTATACTTTTCTTCTCTACTGTTACTTTAGAATCTTAAATAAAGGACGCTTAAATTAGTGTTGTAAATCCTTTAACTTGTTATTATACTATATATTAGGTGTTATTTCTACGTAATTCTACGTAGATTATTAGTGTGTGGTTTATATCGTAAAGTAGTATTTTACTTACGTATAATCCTATTTTAATTGCATTTCAACGGTGTTAATAATTGGGTAATCGAAAATAGGTCTAAAATGAAAAATCTTAATTACTGAATTAATTTTTGTAAAGGTTTAATCTCGATCTTTACGTTGCTATTAATCAATATATATTTAACATGAAAAAAGTAATTTTTGGTGCTGCGGCACTATTATTCTCAGGCGTAATGATGGCGCAAGGTCCAGTTTCACAATCAACTTTAAAAGCCGTAGACGGTTCAGATACAGCAGACACACAGTTAGCTGTAGATTTGGCTACAGACGATGGTAACTACGGTGAAGCAATCCAAACTGGTAACACAAACAAGTTACAAGTATTACAAGCAGGAACAAACCAATCATCTTACTCAGTACAAGGTGATGGATTAGGAACTGGAGACAACAGAGCAAGAATCTGGCAAACAGGTGATGTTACTGGAATTAGTGGAGTAGACAACGCTGCAGATGTAAGACAATTAGGTTCTGGAAACGAATCTACTACAATGCAAGAAGGCGATTCTAACGAAGCAGTTACGCGTCAAGGTTTAAAAGATGGTGGATTAAGCGGTGGAAACAGAGCTTTAATTAATCATGGTACTGCAGAAAACGGTGAGTTTAACTATGCTATGGTAGAACAAGATGGTCAAACTAACTCAGCTTGGACAGTTCAGTCTTTCGATAATAACGAAGCAAGAACAGTACAAGAAGGAGATAGTAACATGTCTGGTGTTCGTCAAAAATCAGGACCAGATGGTTCAGCTGGTAACTCAGCTTTAAACGAGCAGTATGGAGATATGAATTCTTCTAAAATTAAGCAAGTAGGGCATAACAACTATGCGCAAGCGGCTCAAAAAGGAGATGCTAACAAAGCAGACCAAAAGCAAACTGGTGACTCTAACGCAGCTTATGTAGATCAAGGTCAAAACCTTTATGGAATTACAGATGGGTTAACAGGTCCTACTTTAGATGTATTTGCAGATCCTTTAGCTACTCAAGGCGCTGGTGGTCCAGATTCTCAAGCAGGTATGGCAATACAGAGACAAACTGGTAATAGTAACTTCGCTTACGCATCTCAGTATGGTTCAGATGGTGAAGCAAGTAACCATGCAGAACAATACCAAGTAGGTAATAGTAATCAAGCGGCAATAGATCAAAATGCAAACGGTATTGCAAATGGTGGTGCTAACTATGCACGTCAAGATCAAACAGGAAATTCTAACGTTTCTTTCACGGGTCAAAACGGTAGAGATCATATGGCATATTCTCGTCAAAATGGTGATTTTAACATTGCTTTAGCTTCTCAAAAAGGAAATGCTAACTTAGTAAGTACTTTTCAAGAAGGAGAAGATAACTGGGCAGTATCAGGACAAAGAGGTCATGATAACCAAGTATTAATTGTACAAAAGAACGATGGTATCTCAGGTGGACATAGTTTTAAAGCTAGTCAAAATATTGATGATCCTTATACTAATGGTGGTAATACAATTAGCGTATTACAATTAGGTCCTTCAGGAAACATTATGACAGATGGTGAAAACTGTGACTTCCAAGATGCAGTTACTCCAGGTATGCCAGCAGGTGTAGATGGGTTCGATTTAGCTGCTCCATGTACTCCAGGTGCATCAGGATGCTAATATCTAGTTTATTAAGTATTGTAATTATATAATACATAAACAAAACATATTTAAAAGAGGATGATATATAGCAATCATCCTCTTTTTTTATTTTCTAATTCTTTCTCTTTTGTGTATGTATTGAATCACACGCTTAGTGCACTTTTAAAAAACATGTAATGTATTGTATTACGTAGTTTTTCAAGCTTCTCGAAAACAACATTATAGTATTTTTCTTATATTAAAGTGTATTTCAACGAAGTTAATAATAGAGTAATCGAAAATATGGTGTAAATGATAAAATTTTGATAAAGCTTTCAAATTTATTTCGAATTTATTCTGTATATTTATAGTGCTATTAATCAATATATATTTAACATGAAAAAAGTAATTTTAGGTGCTGCGGCACTATTATTCTCGGGCGCAATGATGGCGCAAGTTTCACAAAATGCATTAAAAGACACAAACGGAAATAATTCTGTTGATGCTCAATTATCTGTAGATTTATCAGGAACTGGTAATCAAGGTGAAGCTGTACAAACAGGTAACACAAACAAGTTACAAGTATTACAAGCAGGAACTAATCAATCATCTTTCTCAATACAAGGTGATGGTGCAGGAACTGGAGACAACAGAGCAAGAATCTGGCAAACAGGTGATGTTTCTGGAATTAGTGGTGTAGAAAACGCTGCAGACGTAAGACAATTAGGTTCTGGTAACCAGTCTACAACTAGACAAGAAGGAGACCAAAACGAAGCTGTTACGCGTCAAGGTATGAAAGATGGTGGAATAAGCGGAGGAAACAAAGCTTATATTAACCATGGTACTGCAGAAAACGGTGAGTTAAACTACGCTATGGTAGAGCAAGATGGTCAAGGTAACAGTTCTAGAACTGTTCAGTCTTGGGATAACAACGAAGCAAGAACGGTACAAGAAGGCGATGGTAACATGGCTGGAATTCGTCAAAAATCAGGTCCTAATGGTTCTTTAGGAAACTCTGCATTAGCTGAGCAATACGGAGACATGAATGCGACTAAAATTTACCAAGATGGACATAGCCAAACAGCTGCGTCTTTACAAGTAGGTGATAATAACAAAGCTAACCAAAACCAATTAGGTAATGGTAACTGGGCTAGAGTTAACCAAGGTGGTGACGGTAGTGGGCCAGTTGACAGATTTGGAAGCTCTCAGGCAACTTTAGATACATTTCTTGATAATATTGCAGATCCAGGTTATATGGACGGTGGTTCTAATATAGGTAATGGTTCTAAAGCTGGTTTAGCTTTACAAAACCAAGATGGAGATAATAACTCTGCTTATGCAGGACAATGGGGAGATCAAGCAGAAGATAGTAACTATGCTGAGCAAAACCAAACTGGAGATAATAACGCTTCTTATATGAACCAAAATGCATACGGTTCGGCTACAGGTGGAGCTAATTCTGCTCGTGCTGATCAAGTAGGTGATGGTAATCAAAGTGTTTTAGGGCAAAATGGTAGAGATCATTTATCTTACCAAAGACAATATGGTGATGGTAACAATGCTATAGCTACACAAAAAGGTAGAGCTAACTTATCTAGCTCTTACCAATCAGGAGATGGAAACATTGCAATCTCTGGTCAAAGAGGTCATGATAACCAAACTTTAGTAGTACAAAAAAGTGGTATTGCTGATGGTTCTGGTCATAGCTTCGTATCTAGTCAAAACGTTCTTGATGGTGGTATGCCAAATGGAGGTAACACAATTAGTGTATTACAATTAGGTCCAACTGGAGATATTATGAATGACGGTGAAGGATGTGATTTCCAAGATCCAAATGATTTACAAATGCCAGGTGGTGTTCCATCATTTGATTTAGATGCTCCTTGTACTCCAGGTACTTCTGGATGCTAATATTTAGTTAATAAAGATTAAATTAGATAATATTTAATCATAACATATTTAAAAGGAGGATGACTAATATAGCAAGCATCCTCCTTTTTTATTAAATTTGAAAATAATATGAAAACAATAAATAATAATAAATGCATTACAGTTGTACTGCTGATAATTTTTAGCCTTAATTTTACTTGGAGTCAAACCTATAGTGAAGATGAAGAATCTGAGAGTACAGAAGCATCAACAACAGTAAATGGGCAAGAATTTTCGCAAAGTGATTTTTCGTCCTTTTTCAATACAACACCTAACGTAGTTTTAGAGACAATACAAAGTAATTCTATTTCTATTCAACAAGTAGGCTCAACTAATAATGTGTCTGCAAGAGTGGCTTCAAGAGCTAGTGAAATTAATATAAACCAAAATGGTTTAAATAATAATGTCAATTTAACGTATCAAGTTGATGCAGTAGTTGCAACGTTAGGACAAAACGGTAACGATAATACTATTTTAGATTATGTTATAGATCCTAATGCTAAAGTATCTTTAGATTTACAACAAAATGGCAACAATTTAACTTTCGATAAATTTGGAACTAATGAAATAACAAAAAACATTAAATTTACACAAACAGAAGCTTCACCAACGATAATAATTAGAAGCTTTAATTAAATAAATGCGCATCAAGTTTTTTAAAAATATAATTTCTCTGCTGTTATTTGTATTAGTTGTTTCAACTAGTAGCCAAGCGCAGAATGTTGTATATAATAAAGAAGTTAAAGCGCAAATTAAAATAGAAAGAACTAGTGAGTTCACAACCTTCGCTGCAACCTCAGAAAATTTAACGTATTCAGGAAGAAATTTGCGTTATGAATTCATGTTGTTTAAGGCAGACACAAGCAATAATGTAGTTAAGTCATCGCAGATTGATAAGTTCTATTTGGAGAACTATGAAAAAAAAATATTATCTTCCGTTACAATTAACAATCAAATTGAAGGGAAAGTAACATTATTATTATTAATTTTCCCAGATGATGAAGGCTTAGATGAAACACAAGGCGCTATAGGAAAATGTAGGCTGGTTATTCGAAGTAAAGAAAATGGTCAATTAGATATTGAAGGAGACATAGAGAAAGAAATCTTTTTACAAGGCTTAGTGATACAAAAAACACTAACAAAGTCTGGAAGAGATTTTCATCGTTATTTTTACTCAGAATATTTTAATAAACAGATTAAAACAGAAAAGCATATTTTAATTAAAGAAGTGCCAGGTCAGCGTAGAAGTACACTAATTACTGTTGAAGTAGATGGCCAATTGGTTTGGAGATTTTTTGTAAGGCCTAAAAAAGAGTATTTACAAGAAATGGCAGGTGTTGCTTTAGATAGATGTATTAGATATCTTCAGCAATTAAAACAAAGACAAGACACACAAACACGCTATTAATTATGAAATTTAAATTATTTTCAACCCTATTTTTAGGGGTTTTTACTTTTGCTTTTGCGCAGCAGTTTAGTTATAAACCTACAAATCCAGCTTTTGGTGGTGATACTTTTAATTACAACTGGTTGTTAAGTTCTGCTAATGCACAAAATGGATTTACTGCGCCCAGAGCACAAACAGAAACACAAACTGAATTAGAACAATTTGGAAACCAATTGAACCAGCAGGTGTTAAATCAAATTTCTAGAGCATTATTAGCGCAACAAGTAGATGCAGTTGGAGATTTTGATCAAGAAGGAACATTTACCTTTGGAACACTAAATGTTGAGGTTTTTGAGTCTGATGAAGGTTTAGTAATTAATATTCTGGACACCTTAAACGGTGAACAAACTCAAGTAATCGTTCCCAATCCATAAACGAAGTTTAGCCTCTTATGATGAATTACCAAAAAATAATAGCCATACTGGCTATATACTTATGTTTAAGTTCCTGCGGAACTTATTTTAATCAGCCTTTTTCTCAAGAACCATCGAGAATTGGAGAGCTTTCTAAATCCACAAAAAAAATATTAGAATTACCGCCACCTAAAGTGCCTTTAGAAGTTGCGGTTTATAATTTTAGTGATCAAACTGGTCAATACAAAGCTGTAGAAAACGGAAGTACTTTTAGTACTGCAGTAACTCAAGGAGCAACAACCATGCTTATTAAAGCATTAGCAGATTCGGGTTATTTTATTCCTCTCGAACGTGAGAACTTCAATAATCTTTCAACAGAAAGAAATATCATTCGTACAACAAAGCAAGAATATATCAAAGGTTTAAATCCTAATGAACCAGCAATTAAACCGCTATTATATGCCGGATTAATGCTAGAAGGAGGTATTATTTCTTACGACACTAATATTGTTACAGGTGGTGCTGGTGCAAGATATTTTGGTGTTGGTGGTTCTGCACGTTACAGACAAGACAGAATAACAGTATATCTAAGAGCAGTTTCTACACAAAGTGGAGAGATAATTAATACGGTTTATGTTTCTAAGACCATTTTATCTCAAGCGGTAGATGTTAGCTTATTCCGTTTTGTTAAATTCCAGAGATTATTAGAAGCAGAGACTGGGTTTACTCAAAATGAACCAGTACAATTAGCAGTAAAAGATGCCATTGAAAAAGCAGTACATGATTTAATTATGGAAGGTATTGAAGATGGTTATTGGGCGACTAAAGCAGGTGTAGAGGTAGATCAAAGATTAATTGCAGATTATAAAAAAGAAAAAGAAGCAGCGAATGTTACAGAACTGTTTAATCGATTTACATTTAAACGTCGTACAGATAATGTATTGCATGCTTCAATTGGAGCAGCACGTATAAATGGTGATTATATTAATTCAGAATTAAGATTAAACTCGAGAATAGGATACAAGCGTTATTTAAATTCACATTTTAATTTAAGTTTAAATGCCAATAAATTTAATTTAGAAAATAAAGATATTCTAGATAAAAGCTTTGTTTCTATTGATGCCAATGTAGAATATACAGTATTGCCTTCAGATAAATTAACACCTTTTGTTTATGCAGGTGGTGGAACAAACATTTCTAACGATTTTAATAATATCAGTCCAAAACTTCAAGTTGGTGCTGGACTAGAATATTTAGTCACCGAGAGAATTGGAATTGCTGCTTATGCAGAAAATAATTTTGTATTTAGCGATACTGTAGATGATTTAGTTCGTGGTGATAAAGATGACATGTTCTTAAGGTTTGGTATAGGATTAAATTTATACATTGGTAATTACAATACTAAAAAAGATCTTGAGCGCACAAAACAAAGAGAAGAAAGAAAAGCGCTGAAGCAAATTAAAAAAGACAATATTAAGAGAAGCATATTGAAAAAAAAGTCAGCTCCTTTAGAAGAGAAGATTTCGCCTCCAAAGGAAATTAATGAAAATGGAGAGAAAAACTAATTTAAAAGCGATGAAAATGAAAACGATAAAAAATATCTTAGCGCTAATGTTAGTTATAGTAACTATTTTAACATGTAGTGAAAATCAAATTGATGGAGTAAGAATAGGTTCTATTAATGGTAAAGTTGTAGCCGAAGGAACAAACTCGCCATTAGAAAATGCCAAAGTATCTACAAACCCAGTAACAAGTACTGTATTTACAGATTCAGAAGGTAATTTTGTTATAGACAATGCTTTAGTCGAAACGTACGCTGTACAAGCTGAGTTAGATGGTTTTGTAACTGCATTCGAATCTGTTACTGTATTAGAAGATGCAGCAGCAGTAGTAGCTTTTGAGTTATTAACTTCAAACGCTAATAACCAACCGCCAACAATTCCAAATTTAGTTTTTCCGGAAGATTTGGCAACAGAAACGGATTTAGAGATTCAGCTTACTTGGGAATCTTCAGATCCTGATACAAATGATGAATTATCTTATTCTTTAGAACTAAGAAACGGTAGCACTAACGAGATTGAGATGTTTGAAACCGCTCAGGATACGTTCTACTTAGCTAGTAACTTAGAATTATCTACTACCTATTTTTGGCAAGTTACTGTAAACGATGATACTAACGACAATGTTGTGTCTACAATTAGTCAATTCACTACAATTACAGTTCCTAACAATCCTTTTGTTTTTGTAAAAAAAGAAAACAGTAATAGTGTTATTTATTCAGGTGACGAAGATGTAGAAGGTGGTGGTGATTCAGAATTAGACTTTAGCTTACTTAAATTAACAAGTGAGACAAATAATAGTTTTAGACCAAGAACCAATAGTGCCATTAATAAAATCGCTTACTTGAGAACCGTTGGAGGAAACACGCAAATTTTTACCATGGATACAGATGGTTCAGACAAAACACAGGTAACTAGTACTATACCAGTTAATGGATTTAGACTAGAGCATGTCGATTTTTGTTGGGCGCAAAATGGAAGTAAAATTTACTATCCAAGTTTCGATAAATTATATTCAATTAATCCAGATGGAAGTGGTCTTAGTGACCCTCCAATTTTTACAACAACAGATGGTTCGTTTATTTCTGAGGTAGAAAGTGTTGCTTTTGATAATGATTTAATTCTTATAAAAACTAACAATTCAGTTGGGTATAATGCAAGAATAGTTATCGTTAGGTTATCTACAGGATTAGAAGAAACTGTAATTGTAGAAAATCTGCCAGGAGCTATAGGTGGAATTGATATTACCGCTAATGGAAACGAAATTATATATACTAGAGATATTACTGGTTCAGAAAATGCAACATACAGACAATTTCAAAGTAGAGTTTTTGTCTATGATGTCGCAATGGCAACAAGTACTCTAATACCAACTGATGCTTTGATTGGCGAAAATGACACAGATGTTAAATATGCACCAAATGAAGGTGGTTTTATTCTTTCTAGAGCATCGAATACATTAAACGCTGTACCAGGAATTTTTAGATTTCAATTTGGAGCAGCAACTGCTGAAACTGAATTATTCACAGCATCTTCAATGCCAGATTGGGACTAATCAAATAAATTAAAACAGCACATCAAGAATCTTAATTATAAAGAAGCACACAATATTATTTGTGTGCTTTTTTTTTACAGTTATATTTGCAATTCAAAACAATATTATGAGTTCGGAAATAAGTAAACGTTACAGTCAAAGAGGTGTGTCAGCATCAAAAGAAGATGTGCATAATGCAATAAAAAACATAGATAAAGGCTTGTTTCCAAAGGCATTCTGCAAAATTGTGCCAGATTACCTTACAAACGACGACGATTATTGCTTAATAATGCATGCAGATGGAGCAGGAACAAAAAGTGCTTTAGCCTATATGTACTGGAAAGAAACAGGAGATGTTTCTGTCTGGAAAGGTATCGCCCAAGATGCTTTAATTATGAATATAGACGACTTACTTTGTGTTGGAGCAACAGATAATATTATGTTGTCATCAACCATTGGTAGGAATAAAAATTTAATTACAGGAGAAGTGCTATCTGCAATTATTAATGGAACAGAAGAACTTATAGAGGATTTAAAAACATTTGGAGTAACAATCCATTCTACAGGAGGAGAAACGGCAGATGTTGGAGATTTAGTGCGTACAATAATTGTAGACTCTACAGTTACTGCTAGAATGAAGCGTAGCGATGTTATAGATAATGCTAATATTAAAGCAGGAGATGTAATTGTTGGATTAGAAAGTTTTGGTCAAGCCACATACGAAAAAGAGTATAATGGTGGTATGGGAAGTAATGGTTTAACATCTGCTAGACACGATGTTTTTAATAACTATTTAGCAAAAAAATACCCAGAAAGTTTTGATGCGGCTGTACCTGAGGATCTTGTGTATTCTGGACAAGTAAAACTAACTGATAAGGTTGAAAATAGTCCTATAGACGCAGGTAAATTAGTGTTGTCTCCAACAAGAACTTATGCTCCAATTATAAAAGAGATTTTATCTAAGTTCAACTCTGAAACTTTACATGGAATGGTACATTGTTCTGGTGGAGCACAAACCAAAATCCTTCATTTTATAGACAATTTACATATAGTTAAAGATAATTTATTTCCAATTCCACCTTTATTCAAATTAATACAAGAGCAATCTAAAACAGATTGGAAAGAAATGTATCAGGTGTTTAACTGTGGGCATAGAATGGAACTTTATGTGTCTCCAGAAATTGCTGAAGATATTATTTCTATTTCAAAAGCATTTAATGTTAATGCTCAAGTTGTTGGTAGAGTAGAAGCTTCTGAAACTAAAAAACTGACAATTAATAGCGAATTCGGTACGTTTATATACTAAATATTATCTAATTTATAAAGTGAAATAGAATGAGGTTTTATTTATTGTTTTTAATTATTTTTTCGTTTCAAGTTGTAAAAGCACAAGACTCAGTTGTTAAGGTTTTAGATACTGTAAAATGGGTTCAAAAAAGCACAGCAGGTTTAGATATTAATGAAGTTACTTTTGTTAATTGGAATGCTGGTGGAAGTAATTCTGTTTCAGCACTTTTTAATATCCTTTCAAGTTTAAGATATAAAAAAGAAAATCTTATCTGGAAAAGTTCAATAAGAACACGTTATGGAGTTAATAAACAGGGAAATCAGAAATTAAGAAAAACGGAAGACGAACTAGAATTAATTTCAACTATAGGCTATAGAAAAGATACTTTAACTAATTGGTATTATTCAGGACGATTTAATTTTAAAACACAGTACTCTAACGGTTATAATTATCCTAATAGAGACAAGTCTATTTCACGTTTTATGGCTCCAGGATATTTATTTATAGGTGGAGGTGTAGAATATGGTAAAAATCTCGAAAAACTATCCTTTTATTTCTCTCCTTTAACTTTTAAAGGAACTTTTGTTTTAGATCAAGAACTTGCAGATGCAGGCTCTTTTGGTGTTCAAGCAGCAGTATATGATAATTTAAAAAATAGAATTAAAAAAGGAGAAAATGCTAGAACAGAAATGGGTGTTTTAATTACAAATGCCTACGAAACCGAAGTATTCGAAAATATATACGTTAGAAACCAATTGAGTTTATATACAGATTACCTTAATAGTTTTGGTAATGTTGATGTAGATTGGGAAGTCGTTTTCGATTTTAAGGTTAACGATTATGTAAAGGCAACTTTAGGTTCGCATATTAAATATGATAATGATATAAAAACGCAACAAGAAACAGCTATTGTGGATGTGTTTGTAGAAAGAGGAGCTAAGCTACAATGGAAACAAATTCTAGGAGTAGGTGTTACTATGGATTTATAATTAACGGATGTATAAAGAGTTCTAATTGAAATGTAAATTAATCATAAAAATAGTTGCACTAGTTGTCGTAGTAGTAAATATAGTTTCAGTATTTTTTTTGTATAGTCAGATTGTTAGGCTTCTTCTTCTTCTTCTTCTTTCTTAAAACTAAAGGTAAATTGTTATTGGTTTTTTTTGTATTTATGGTTTCTGCAGATATACTAAACCATATATGACAGAGATTTATTCTCTCATAAAAAGGATAGCATTTTCTATACTTTCTGTTAGTGTTTTATACTTTTAGGCTATAGATATATATATATCCTTTTATTTATGCATTATAGAAGAAAAAGAACGATGATGTAAATAAGTTGTTTTAAGAAATCAGTTTTCCTTACTTTTATATAAAACCTTTTATTAATAATAAAAAACTACAAGTTATTAAAGAGTCAATTGCGTAAAGAGTTGCAACTAATTTAAAATTAGAAACTCCAACCATTTTATAGAATTTTAATTTTCTTCGCATGCTTCTATCGTTAATCATTAGCAAAAATAAGAGCATTAAAAACAATTTGGTTAATAATGCACAAACTATCCCAGGATTATAGATAGTTATTAAAATAGTAACCACAAAAGACCATATGGCAATTGGTTTGTAATAAAATAGTATGGCTCTAAATTGGTTTAACATAGCTCATTTATAACGAAAGTTGTTGCGAAATATTTTAAACGATAATTAACCTTTATAAGTATAAAATATTGCTTTTTTTAGAAAAAATAATAATTAGTATCTTCGTAGACCCAAATCATAACCTATTTACTTTGTACTATCAAAAGCTATTATACTCTATAGCAGTTACTTTATTTTTAACTGGTCTTTATACTGTTTCAGAGATGCCATTCGGCGCTTATGTCGTTCATACAATGATTACATCATTAATATTCACACTTGTTTCCTTTTATATAGGTTGTTATAAACATAAAATAGCGGCAATTATTATGCTTTTGTTTGTAGTTTTCGATATGCTTACAATTTTTGCGGAAATTCAAATAATAATAAAAATAGCCATAGTAGTTCGTGCTACTATATTTTTATTATTATGTAGTTTAATAGTAAAAAAGATTAATGTAAAAGCGCGAAGCTATTCTATGATTTTAATTTTTTCTACAATAGCATTGTTAAATGGATACTTAGTTTATTTGTTAATTTCTTCAGTCGATATTCACAAGTTTGGTTTTGTTAATAGAGCTTTTTTTATAATTCCAAGTATTATAATGATTGTAATGTGTGTGTTTTCTGCAAATTATAATTTTAATAGATTCCACTTACGTTCAACACTATTTTTATTAGCAACGTTTTGTATTGCGTTTGCAGATATTTCAATGTTTTGTGGGTATTTCTTAGAGTTTAAATACATGTTTTATTTAGAACGGTTTTTTACTGTTTCAGCATTTTTAACTTTTGTAAACTACGTTATGTTAGAGAACAAAAAAAGAGCACAAAATTCAGTAGAGAAAAGCGTTTATTATTATTGATTTTTTATCGTATTTTTGCTCGATAACGCAAAATATTTATGTTAGATAAATTACAAATAGTAAAACAACGTTTTGATGAGGTTAGTGATTTAATCATTCAACCAGATATTATCTCAGATCAAAAACTTTATGTTGAGTTAACTAGAGAATACAAAAGTTTACGTTTGTTAATGGACAAGCGTGAGTTATATATAGAACAGACAAATAATTTAGCTGAAGCTGAAGAAATAATTGCAGATGGTAGTGATGCTGAAATGGTAGACATGGCTAAAATGCAATACGATGAAGCAAAAGCTGAAATCCCAAAATTAGAGGAAGAAATAAAAGTACTTTTAATTCCTAAAGATCCACAAGATGCTAAGAATGCAGTTGTAGAATTACGTGCAGGAGCAGGTGGAGACGAAGCAAGTATTTTTGCAGGAGATTTATTTAGAATGTACAGCAGATACTGTGAAGCTAGAGGGTGGAAAGTAGATACTGTAGATTATAGTGAAGGTACAAATGGAGGTTTTAAAGAAATTCAATTTGAAGTTTCTGGAGACGATGTTTATGGAACTTTAAAATTTGAAGCAGGTGTACACCGTGTGCAGCGTGTGCCACAAACAGAAACACAAGGTCGTGTACATACAAGTGCTGCTACAGTAATGGTGTTTCCAGAAGCCGAAGAGTTTGATGTAGTTGTTGAAGCAAAAGATGTAAGAGTCGATTTCTTTTGTTCTTCTGGACCTGGAGGACAATCGGTAAACACAACCTATTCAGCAGTACGTTTAACGCATATTCCAACTGGATTAGTAGCACAATGTCAAGATCAAAAATCGCAGCATAAAAATAAAGAGAAAGCTTTTAAAGTTTTACGTTCACGTTTATACGATTTAGAGTTAGCTAAGAAAAACGAAGAAGATGCTGCCTTAAGAGGCACAATGGTAACTTCTGGAGATAGAAGTGCTAAAATTAGAACCTATAACTATTCTCAAGGACGTGTAACAGACCATAGAATTGGGTTAACACTTTACGATTTACAAAACATTGTAAATGGAGACATTCAAAAAATATTAGACGAATTAATGCTAGCCGATAATACCGAAAAATTAAAGGCTAATAGCGATTTATTGTAAATATTAAGCCTCTTTATAGAGGCTTTTTTATTATAAAAAAAAGTTAAACTATTTGTTACACCACCCACAAGTGCAACGTTTGTTGTAGTGTAATGTGGAACTCACAATTTTAAAGCATGACAACACAGCAACTAACAGCAGAAATTAAAAAAAAGAACTCTTTCTTATGTATAGGGTTAGATGTCGATTTAAATAAAATTCCACAGCATTTATTAGAAACCGAAGATCCAATTTTCGAATTCAATAAAGCGATTATAGAAGCAACTCATCATTTATGTGTAGCCTATAAGCCTAATACAGCCTTTTACGAAGCTTATGGTATTAAAGGATGGCAAGCATTAGAGAAAACAATAAAATACTTAAATAAAAACCATCCTGAAATTTTCACTATTGCAGATGCTAAAAGAGGAGATATTGGCAATACAAGTACTATGTATGCAAAAGCATTTCTCGAAGACTTAGCGTTCGATAGTGTTACCGTTGCACCTTATATGGGAAAAGATTCTGTAGAACCTTTTCTAGCATTTAAAGATAAGCACACTATAATGTTAGCATTAACATCTAATGCTGGAGCATTCGATTTTCAAACAAAAACAGTAGAAGGTAAAGAGTTGTATAAACAAGTTTTAGAAACATCTAAAAACTGGGAGAACTCAGAGAATTTAATGTACGTTGTTGGAGCAACGAAGGCTGAGTACTTTGCAGATATTAGAAAAATAATTCCAGACAGTTTTTTATTAGTTCCAGGTGTTGGAGCACAAGGCGGAAACCTTCAAGATGTATGTAAATATGGAATGAGCGATAATGTTGGTTTGTTAATTAATTCTTCAAGAGGAATTATTTATGCTTCAAACAATGAAGATTTTGCACAAGCAGCAGCTATTAATGCAAAAGACTTACAGCAGCAAATGGAAGCTATTTTAAATAACTAATGTCATTGCGAGGAACGAAGCAATCTCTAAATAAGTAGTTAAATTAATCTAGTAACTCAAATAGTATTGCAAATATTACTGTCATTACGAGGAAGTATGACAAATAAATCTCATCATTTTAAGCGTTCCTGCTATTCATAGAGCAGCGAATAATCTCATAAAAAGAAGATATATCTTAAATGAAAATGAAAGATCAAATAGGTAGACAATTAAATATAGATACTATTCCAAAGCGAATAATCTCACTCGTACCATCGCAAACCGAATTACTTTACGATTTAGGTCTAGAACATTCCATAGTTGGCATCACTAAATTTTGTGTACATCCATTTCATTTTAAAAGCATAAAACAAATAGTAGGAGGTACAAAGCAAATTAGTATAGAGAAAATAAAGGCACTTAAGCCAGATATTATTCTTTGCAATAAAGAAGAAAATACTAAAGATATAGTAGAAGCTTGCGAAGCCATTTGCACAACTCATGTGTCAGATATTGTAACAATAGAAAATTGTATTGAAGTCATTAACCAATATGGAGAAATTTTCAATAAGCAAATAAATGCTCAAAAAATATCAGATAAAATAAATGTTAATTTAAAAGATTTTAAAACATTTATTAAAAGCAAGCCAACTTTAAAAGCAGCTTATTTTATATGGCGAAATCCATGGATGGCAGCAGGAAGCGGAACATTTATAAATCACTTATTAGAATTAAATAAATTCGAGAATATTTATAAAAATTTAGAACGCTATCCAGAAATAGAATTAAAAAATTTGCGATTAGAAGGCGATCCTGAAATCGTGTTATTATCCAGCGAACCTTATCCATTTAAAAACGAGCACGCTTTAGAAGTTGGCAGTGCATCTCAACATGCAAAAATCATTTTTGTAGACGGAGAAATGTTTTCGTGGTATGGCTCAAGGCTTATAAAAGCATTTAACTATTTTAAGACGCTACGTGAAAATTTTTAGGATGTTTTTTTATTATGTACAACTTCAAAAGACTGTACAGTCTTTTCTTTTATTGCACTTAAATTTAAGGTCTTATTTAAATTAGGTGTTATTCTTCCAACTTTACAAAAATGTGTACTCATAGCTCTTTTTATATAAATACGAGTAATTTTCCTACTTAGACGTCCAAAAGTAAAAATGATAATTTTTATACTGTAGAATACGAATTATCGAGAGATAAAAACTTAATTTTATTTAATTTGTGCAACAATTTCATGACTTATAAATTTATAATCATCACCAAGTGCATGATCTATTTGTCTAAGATTATATCCTTCTTTTGCTAATTACTTATAACGGTTTTGTAGTTTTTGTTCATGAGATAGTAATAGGTTACTTCTGTTCATGGCTAATTTGGTGTTAGTCAAATAAAAACACATTAAGTATTGATATATAGCAATATATGTCAGTAAAACATTTTTTTAGCCATAAAAAAAGCCAATCATAATTTATAGATTGGCTTTCATTATACTAAACTAACTAACTCAAGTAAAATTGAAGAATAATACTTGAACTACAAAAGTATAGAAATTACTCTTTTTATATGTTATCTAAACTTTAGTTTAACATTATTAATGTGTATTGTTTAAAGAAAATTTAGTCCTGCAAAGCAAAAACTTTTTGTAACAAACTAGTTGTTCTAGAGCCTACTTTCTCTCTAATTTCTAATTCCTCTACAGCAATCATTTTGTAAACACCTTTTAAAGCTTCAGTAGTAACATAATCTGTTAAATCTGGATTTACATTATTAGTAAATGGTATTGCATTATATTTATTAATTAAGTTAGACCAAATCTGGTCTGCACCAACTTTAGCAAAACTATTTTTAATCACAGGATTAAATTTAGCATAAAGCGCAGTTTGTGTTTTCTCGTTTAAGTATTGTGTAGCAGCATCTTTGTTACCTAATAAAATGTTTTTAGCATCATTAAACGTTATGTCTTTAACAGCATCAATAAATATAGGCGTTGCTTCGCTTACAGCGTCTTCTGCCGCACGATTTAATACCTTTATACCATCGTCTGCTAAACTTCCTAATCCAATATCTCTTAAAGCTTTGTCTACTTTTTGTAACTCTTCAGGTAGTAAAATTTTTACTAATTCGTTATTGTAAAATCCATCTTTAGACGTTAGTTTACTAACCTGTTTGTCAATACCTAAATCAAGTGCTTCGCGCAATCCGTTACCAATATCTAATTGAGAGATACTTCCATTACCTTGAGGTAATTGGTTTACAACCTGCTGTAATTCTGCACAAGCAGATAAATTTAATACTAATAAAAGGGCAATAAATTTTTTCATCTTTTGTTATTTTAGCGGTAAAGGTAATAATTATTAGAGCAAATATTTTGTTAAAACTGTTTCGCAAGCTACACAGTTTTAAAAAATACCGCGTTTTCCGTTATATCTTTTTTTTGCCATATATGGCAGCAAAAAAAAGGATGCCACCGCAACCGCTTTCGCAAAACCACTGTTACGAGAAAATAACCGTTTTATTATTAAACACCATCACCTTACGTTTTATGTGTAATTTAATAGCATTAGCCAATACAACGCGCTCTAAGTCACGTCCTTTTGCAATTAAATCTTCAATAGTGTAAGTGTGAGATACACGCTCTACATCTTGTTCTATAATTGGTCCTGCATCTAATTCCTTGGTTACATAATGGCTTGTCGCTCCAATAATTTTTACACCACGTTTATAAGCAGAATGATAGGGTTTTGCACCTACAAAAGCTGGTAAAAACGAATGGTGAATATTTATAACCTTATTAGGGAACTTGCTAATAATTTTACTAGATACAATTTGCATGTAACGTGCTAAAACAATAAAATCGACACCATGAGAATCGCATAACTTTAATTGTTGTACTTCGGCTTCAGCTTTAGTATCTTTTGTAACAGGAATATGATAAAACGGAATCTTAAAACTATCTGCAATAGGCTTTAAAGTATTATGATTGCTAACAATAAAAGGGATTTCTAAATCCAATTCACCCGAATTATAACGACCTAGTAAATCGTACAAACAGTGATCGTATTTAGACACAAATAAAGCCATTTTTGGTTTGTCTTCAGCATCATAAATACGCCATTTCATATTAAACCGTTCAGCTAATTCAGTTTTAAAATTAAGAGTAAAACTTTCCATAGAAAAGGAAGTAAATTCACTCTCTAAACGCATAAAGAAAATGTCTTGTTCTCTATCTACATGTTGGTCTATGTAAACAATGTTTCCATTGTTGTTAGCTATAAAATTAGTGACTGTTGCAATAATTCCAGATTGATCTTTACAGTGTATTTGTAATGTTATTTTTTTCATAGAAAACTTGTTCTTTCATTTCCATTCTTAAGGAAATACGATGACTATTGACCATACTAAAGTAGTGTAAAAAGAGTAGTGTAATTTTGTTCATTAAAACTTTTAGATAATTGTAGATTTTAGAGCGAATTTTTTGAATATTCCGTAAATTGCAAGCCTAAATCAGATTATTTTTTCCGAATGATACAAGCAACACCATACAAACCAAAATATAAAGTTAGAATAGTAACAGCAGCAGCCTTGTTTGATGGGCATGATGCATCCATAAATATTATGCGACGCATTATCCAATCTACAGGAGTTGAGGTTATCCACCTTGGACACGATAGAAGTGTAGACGAGGTTGTAAATACAGCCATTCAAGAAGATGCAAATGCTATATGCTTAACCTCTTATCAAGGAGGACACAACGAGTATTTTAAATACATGTACGACCTTTTAAAAGAAAGAGGAGCAGAACATATTAAAATCTTCGGTGGAGGAGGAGGTGTAATTTTACCTTCGGAAATTAAAGATTTAATGGATTATGGTATTTCACGAATTTACTCACCAGACGATGGTCGTGAAATGGGATTACAAGGCATGATTAACGATTTGGTACAACAATCAGACTTTGCCATTGGAGATAAATTAAATGGTGAAGTAGCATTACTACCTACAAAAAATGCAAAAGCAATAGCGAGAGTTATTTCTTCGGCTGAAAATTTTCCTGAAGTTGCAAAAAATGCTTTAGAGGAAATTCATTTAAAAAATAAAAATTCTAAAACACCAGTTTTAGGAATCACAGGAACTGGAGGTTCAGGAAAATCGTCTTTAGTAGACGAGTTAGTACGACGTTTTCTTATAGACTTTCCAGAAAAAACAGTTGGTTTAGTTTCTGTAGATCCTTCAAAACGTAAAACTGGAGGTGCACTTTTAGGAGATAGAATACGTATGAATGCCATAAACTCACCACGAGTTTATATGCGTAGTTTGGCTACACGCCAAAGTAATTTAGCATTATCTAAATATGTAAATGAAGCTGTACAGGTTTTAAAAGCTGCGGAATATGATTTAATAATTCTTGAAACTTCTGGTATTGGGCAATCTGATACAGAAATTATGGAGCACAGTGATGTTGCTTTATACGTTATGACACCAGAATTTGGTGCAGCTACACAGTTGGAGAAAATAGATATGCTTGATTTTGCAGATTTGGTAGCCATTAATAAATTCGATAAACGTGGTTCTTTAGATGCGTTGCGTGATGTGAAAAAACAATACATGCGTAATAATCATCTTTGGGATGTGCATCAAGATGATTTACCTGTTTATGGCACAATTGCATCTCAGTTTAACGATCCAGGAATGAACACGCTTTACAAAGCGATAATGGATAAGTTAGTTGAGAAAACTGAATCTAATTTAAAATCGACTTTTGAAATTTCGGAAGAAATGAGCGAGAAGATTTTTGTGATTCCACCAAGTAGAACACGTTACTTATCTGAAATTGCAGAAAGTAATCGTGCGTACGATAAAACGGCTTCTACTCAAGTTGAAGTTGCACAAAGACTTTTTGGTATTTATAAAACATTAGAATCTGTACTAAACGTCATTGCGAGTGAAACGAAGCAATCTCTTTTAGATAAACATGGCGTAAATAGTGATGAGATTCAGAATCTAGTTACCGAAGAAAATAAAGACTTTGTGAGATTACTTCTTGGAGAGTTCGATCGTGTAAAACTAAACTTAAACCCACACAATTGGGAGGTTATAATAGGTTGGGACGAGAAAGTAAATAAATATAAAAATCCTATCTATACTTTTAAAGTAAGAGATAAGGAAATAAAAATAGAAACACATACAAAGTCATTATCGCAAAGTGATATTCCAAAGGTAGCTTTACCAAAGTATCAAGCTTGGGGAGATATTTTAAAATGGTGTTTACAAGAAAATGTGCCAGGAGAATTTCCGTACACTTCAGGATTATATCCTTTTAAACGTACAGGAGAAGATCCAGCAAGAATGTTTGCAGGAGAAGGAGGTCCAGAACGTACAAATAGACGTTTTCACTATGTAAGTGCAGGTTTACCAGCGAAACGTTTATCTACAGCTTTCGATAGTGTAACACTTTATGGTAACGATCCAGATTTACGTCCAGATATTTACGGTAAAATTGGTAATGCAGGAGTTTCAATTTGTTGTTTAGACGATGCTAAAAAACTGTATTCTGGTTTCGATTTAGCACATGTAATGACATCGGTAAGTATGACTATTAATGGTCCAGCTCCAATGTTATTAGGTTTCTTTATGAATGCTGCTATAGATCAACAATGTGAGTTTTATATTAAGGAAAACGGACTAGAAAAAGAAGTAGAAGCTAAAATTGCTAAACTATATAAAGGCAAAGAGAGACCAAGTTATAATGGCGATTTACCAGAAAGCAATAATGGTTTAGGTTTAATGTTGTTAGGTGTTACTGGAGATTTGGTTTTACCAGCAGACGTTTATGCCGAAATTAAAAAGAACACTATTGCTCAAGTTAGAGGAACGGTTCAGGCAGATATTTTAAAAGAAGATCAAGCGCAAAACACCTGTATATTCTCTACAGAATTTGCATTGCGTTTAATGGGTGACGTACAAGAATATTTTATAGAAAATAATGTGCGTAACTTCTATTCGGTTTCAATTTCTGGATATCATATTGCAGAAGCAGGAGCAAATCCAATCACGCAATTAGCATTAACATTATCAAACGGATTTACTTATGTAGAGTATTACTTAAGTCGTGGAATGGATATTAATAAGTTTGGGCCAAACTTATCGTTCTTTTTCTCGAATGGTATCGATCCAGAATATTCTGTAATTGGTCGTGTGGCTAGAAAAATATGGTCTAAAGCTTTAAAGCATAAATATGGTGCAAATTCTAGAGCACAAATGCTTAAATACCATATTCAAACGTCTGGTAGAAGTTTACATGCTCAGGAGATTGATTTTAACGATATTCGTACAACGCTACAAGCATTATATGCTATTTACGATAATTGCAACTCGTTACACACTAACGCGTACGATGAGGCTATTACAACACCTACAGAAGAATCTGTACGTCGTGCAATGGCAATACAATTAATTATTAATAAAGAGTTAGGATTGGCTAAAAACGAAAATCCTATTCAAGGTTCTTTTATTATTGAAGAATTAACCGATTTAGTAGAAGATGCTGTTTTAACAGAATTTGACAGAATTACAGAAAGAGGAGGCGTTTTAGGAGCCATGGAAACCATGTACCAACGTTCTAAAATTCAAGAAGAAAGCTTGTATTACGAAACATTAAAGCATAATGGAGAGTTTCCTATAATTGGAGTAAATACATTTTTGAGTTCTAAAGGATCACCAACGGTTATTCCAAAAGAAGTGATTCGTGCAACCGAAGAAGAAAAGCAATTTCAAATTAAAACACTAGAGCATTTACATAAAGCAAATGATACTGATGTATTACTAAAAGAACTTCAGCAGAAAGCCATCAAGAATGAAAATATTTTTGAAGCTTTAATGGAAGTTTGTAAAGTATGTTCTCTTGGAGAGATTACAGCTTCGTTATTTGAAGTAGGAGGACAGTATAGACGTAATATGTAAGCAGAGAACCACGTTTTACTTTTGTAAAACGTGAGTGAATCGCTTATGCTGAGCGTAGTCGAAGTATCTCAGAGAATCCATTTTTCGTTTTTACGAAAAATGAGTGAATATCTTATCCTAAATTTATTTTGGGATCTCATAAAAAGGATTAACCTTTAAGAGCGTCGTTTGTAATTCAGAACAAAGTGAAGAATCTTAAAAAGAATCGTTTGTCTTTCAAAGCGTAGCGAAGAATCTCAATAAATTTAAAAAAAAGCGTTTCAAAATGGAACGCTTTTTTTACATCAAAAAACTAAAATAATATGATTCAAAATCACACCTTTAAAGCAAAAGTAAACTGGACAATAAACGAAGGCGGAAGCACTCGAAATCCAAGAAATTTCAGTAGAAATCATAGCGTTACAATTGCTAATAAGGCAGCACTACTACAAATGTCGGCTGCAAAACCATTTAGAGGAGACGATACGTTGTATAATCCAGAAGATTTATTGTTATCTGCTTTAGCATCTTGCCACATGATGTCTTATTTATATGTTTGTGCTCAAAATAATATAGAGGTTTTAAGTTATACAGATACTGCAGAAGGCGATTTAGAAGTAAAAACTACAGGTAGCGGAAGTTTTAAAAGAGTACGATTAAAACCAATAGTTACAATAAAGGATACTACACAAAAAACACTAGCGCTTAGTTTGCATGAAAAAGCAAACAGTTTATGTTTTATAGCCAATTCGTGTAATTTTCCAATTTCTCATGAGGCTTTAGTTTTTGTAGGTTAGTATTTTAAATGAATAACAAAAAAAAAGTCCTACCGAAGCAGGACTAAAGATTTTCATCTACGGCATATAGCCTTATTGTGATAAGATTAAAGATTAGAAATTTTAATCTGAAGTAAATGTACTATATTTTTTTTATAAAAACAATGAGGAAAACCGTAAACTACTCATTTTGTTTTATTGTAGTTTTATTGTTTAAATATAGCTAGTTAATGAATAAGATATTAGGATTAGATTTAGGAACCAATAGTATTGGTTGGGCAATTGTAGAAAAAGAGAAAAGCGAAAAAGAATATTCTTTAATAGACAAAGGTGTTCGAATATTTTCGGAAGGTGTTAATATTGAAGCAAAAACAAGTAGCGAGAGCTCAAAAGCAGCACAACGAACTGATTATAGAAGTGGTAGAAAACTAAAATATAGAAGAAAACTTAGAAAGCTAAGGCTATTAAAAGTTTTATCAGACAATAACTTATGTCCAACACTTTCAGACGAAGAATTAAATCTTTGGCGTTATAAAAAAATCTATCCAGAAAATGATGGCTTTAGATTATGGCTAAGCACAGATAATCAAGACAATGAAACAGAACGGAAAAAACAAAATAAAAACCCTTATGCATTTCGTTATAAAGTCTCAACCCAAAAATTAGATTTAAATACGACTGTTGAAAAGCATGAATTAGGCAGAGCTTTGTATCACATGGCACAAAGACGTGGTTTTTTAAGTAATAGATTAGATACTTCGGACAATTCGATTATTGAAGAAAAAAATAGCGAAATTGAAGATATTATTCAGCAATGTAATACTTCTGAAGAATTGCTTAAAATATATAATGAATTTTTAGAAGTTTATGATAAATCAGATGCATACAGTAAGGCATTATTTACTTTAGGTAGAGCTTTTAAAACCATTTTAAAAGAAAACGTAAATGCAGAATTTGTTGCAATTAAAGAAAAGTTATTAGAACGATTAAATCGCAAAGAATTTTTAGGCAAAGTTAAAAGTGCTATTAGTGATTTGTCTGCAAAAATAGAAGAAGCCAATTGCAATACTTTGGGAGAATATTTTTATGGCTTACATAAAGAAGGACTTAGAATAAGAAACAATTACACCCATCGTGAAGAACATTACTTACACGAGTTTCATGTTATTTGCGACCAACAAAATCTTTCAACAATACTAAAAAAAGAAATTGAAAATGCTATATTTTTTCAAAGACCATTAAAATCGCAAAAAGGATTGGTTGCCAAATGTCCTTTAGAGAACGACAAGGCTTGTGTGCCAATTTCTCATCCAGATTTTGAATTGTTTAGAATGTATGGTTTTATTAATTCAATTAAAACAAAGCCAATAGATGAAGACAAGTTAAGGTTTTTAAATACCGAAGAAAAGTTAATTATAGCACCACTTTTTTATAGAAAATCGAAGCCTAATTTTGATTTTGAAGAAATATCTAAAAAATTAACTCCTAAAAATTTAAAATCAGGCTATTATAAAGACAAGAATACAAAAGATTTTGATATTTTATTCAACTTCGGAAGCTATACAAATGTTAGTGGTTGTCCAACAATTGCAAATTTAAGATCTGTTTTTGGTGAGGATTGGAAAACCTATTTAATTCAGAATTTCAAAAAAAAGAATAAAGACAATTCTAATAAAACAGAAGATCAAATAATTGATGCTATTTGGCACATCCTTTTTAGATTTGATAAAACCGAAAAACTAAAACAATTTGTAATAGATTATTTAGGTTGCGATGAGGTAACTGCTATAAAATTTTCAAAAATAAAATTAAAACAAGACTATGGTTCTTTAAGTTTAAAGGCTATTCGTAATATTTTGCCTTATTTAGAAAAAGGATTGTTGTATTCGCATGCCGTTTTTCTTGCAAACATGAAAACTGTTTTGCCTAAAGAGGCTTGGAATAATGAAACAGATAGACATGTTATTAATAAAGAAGTGTTTTCTATAATAGACAATTTTAATACTTATAAAAATAGAGTTGACATTGTTAATGGGTTAATTAAAAAGGTAAAAGACAATAAAGAAACCTGGAGCGATAACAATACTTTTGTAATTGAAGCCTATAAAAAAGACATAGTTAGAAATATTCAAGACTATTTTGGATTAAAACGTTGGGATTCATTCTCTGAAGAAAAACAAAAAAAACTTTTAAAAGATAGTTTTAGTGTTTTTTCTTCTCAAATGAAACTAAATTCTGGGCGAGGAGAATTTTTGAAAAGAGAAACATTAGATGAGCGTGTAAAAGATTTTTTAAGAGATAACTTTAATATTGAAGAAGATAAACTTAAAAAACTCTATCATCCGTCTGCAATAGAGGTTTATAACAAAGCAAAACGCAGCGACAAAGACGAAAAACTGTATTTAGGGAGTCCGCTAATATCATCCATTAAAAACCCAATGGCAATGCGAGCCTTGCATCAACTGCGTAAAGTCATTAATCAATTAATAAAAGATGATGCTATAGACGAGAATACTATTGTACGTATTGAAATGGCAAGAGAACTTAAAAGTGCTAACGAAAGAGTTGCTATTAGGCAATGGCAAAATGATTTGCAGAATAATAGAAAAGAGTATGTTGGTGCTATACGAAAACTTTATAAAGAAGATTGTGGTTTAGATATTGAACCATCTCAAGATGAGATTTTAAAATACCAATTGTGGTTAGAGCAAAATAGAGTATGTCTTTATACAGGGAAAAGTATTGGGATTTGTGATTTTATTGGCGCAAACCCAAAATTTGATATTGAGCATACTGTTCCAAGAAGTAAGAGTTTAGATAATTCTCAAACCAATAAAACCTTGTGTTGCTCTATTTATAATAGAGACATTAAAAAAGATAAAATACCTACAGAATGTAGTAATCATGAAGAAATATTACCACTAATAAAACATTGGTATGCTAAATATAAAAACTTAGAAACTCAAATTAGAGATATTACTAAAAAAGTAAGAGTTGCAAGCACAAAAGAAGGTAGAGATAGTTACATCCAGAAAAGAGCCAAATTACGTTTCGAATATAATTATTTAAAGCATAAATACAGAACGTTTACAATAACTGAAATTCCAAAAGGATTTAAAAACAGTCAATCTGTGGATATTGGAATTATTAGTAAATATGGTAATTTATTTTTAAAATCGTTATTCATAAAGGTGTATCCTGTAAAAGGAAAAACAACATCAAATTTAAGAGATATTTGGGGATTAGATAAAAAGGAAAGAGTTAACCATGCGCATCATGCTAAAGACGCTGTAGTAGTTGCGTGTTGCTCCAAAGATATAAATGATGCTTTAGCAGAATATTATCATAATTACGAAGATTATAAATTTTACGGAAAGCCAAAACCTTCTTTTAAACATAGAATCCCATGGAAAGGCTTTAATAATGATGTTAAGAGCTTTGATGTTAATACATTAATTAGTCATCACACACCAAATGTTTTACCAATACAAAGTAAAAAAGCAATACGTAAACAAGGTATTATACAAAGAAACGAAAAAGGCGAAATTAAATACAAACAAGGTGATACTGTTAGAGGAGCATTACATAAAGAAAGTTTTTATGGCGCTATAAAAAGAGAAGAAACCAATAAAAAAGGAGAAGTTGAAGATGTAATAAAATATGTTTTAAGAAAACCGTTAGAAAGTTTTTCGGATACAGATTTAAAAAACATTGTAGACGATACAATTAAAGCAATTGTTATAAATGGTCGTAGTCAAGAAAATATATTAAAGAAAGAAATTGAAACTTTTAAAAAACAAATTAATAAAGTAAATGATGCCGAAGAGCAAATTATAAAAGCTCAAATAGAAATATTATCTAATAAAATTAAGAATGAACTTTATGTATTACCAAACAAAAATGGAAAACCAGTACCAATTAAAAAAATTAGATATTTTACAACAGATGTAAAAGCGCCATTAGAAATTAAAAAGCATCGGGATATTTCTAGACATGAGCATAAGCAACATTATTTTGCTAAAAATGATAGTAACTATTGTATGGCAATCTATGAAGGTGTTGATGTAAAAGGAAAAGTAAAAAGATCGAATTTGTTAATCAATAATTTAGATGCTGGAAGCTATTTTAAAAAGAGTAATACAGATAATGAAATTTACCCAATAGCACCAGAAAAGGATGAAAACAATAATCCGTTAAAATATATTTTAACAAAAGGTAAAATGGTTCTTGTTTATGATAAAACACCTAATGAGTTGTTTGATATGGAAGGATCTCAATTGTTAGAACGTTTATTTCAAATTACACAAATGGATGTAGAAGCTTCGTGTATTAAGCTCTTGCATCATAGTGAAGCTAGAGAAAAGAAGTCATTAACGTCATTTATGGGATTAAAATCTGGAATGAAAGGTGGTAAAAATATTGGTGAACATAAAAAATTTCCATGGATAAAAGTTGGTGTTAATAGTTTTGATTGCTTAGTGGAAGGTTATGATTTTAGAATTTCCGCTTCAGGAAAATTAGAATTTGTAAATTAGAACTAGACAAAGTGTTTCCTTATCTAAAAAAAAAATGATGAATAGTTTTTAAAAAAACAAGTAGCAGAAGATGAGTTTAATAGTAAAAGTGAAGCTATTAACTATCTCATGAAACAAGCGCGAAATTAAAAAGGATATTATAATTTCATACGATTAAAAATAGAAAACGGAGAGAAAGTCAGTTTTGTCTCAAAACAAACTAAAGAGGAGTTTTTGACTGAAATTAAGAGTAGTATAGATAAAAAGAAATATACATAATTTATTCACAAACGTTCATTGACATAAATCTGATTATCTTAAACAGTCAAACCACAACGAAAAATTGACCTTTTTAATTTTTTGCAACGATTTTTCGTTGTGGTTTGATTAAAGATTAGAAAACACGATATTCTTCTACACATTCTATATCCGTCACCAACTGTTGTGGTTTGATTAAAGATTAGAAAACACGATATTTCAGTTCTGCTGGTATATAGTCCAGGAGTGGTTGTGGTTTGATTAAAGATTAGAAAACACGATATTGGAAAAACATAATACATTTTAGTAATGGTAGTTGTGGTTTGATTAAAGATTAGAAAACACGATATTATTATCACCCTATTTTGTTCTAACACAATAGTTGTGGTTTGATTAAAGATTAGAAAACACGATATTAATGTTTGGCAAAGATATAGATAAAGAAAGGTTGTGGTTTGATTAAAGATTAGAAAACACGATATTGTAAGAAGTAATGTATATAATAAACGAGGAGTTGTGGTTTGATTAAAGATTAGAAAACACGATATTACATCTTCCTCTGGTTCTGTACCTTCGTAAGTTGTGGTTTGATTAAAGATTAGAAAACACGATATTAACTGGAAGACATATAAACGAGTTCTTTAAGTTGTGGTTTGATTAAAGATTAGAAAACACGATATTTTTTTATTGTTTGTTATATAATCGTAATACGTTGTGGTTTGATTAAAGATTAGAAAACACGATATTATAACAATAAAGTTTATAGGTGTTTGAATAGTTGTGGTTTGATTAAAGATTAGAAAACACGATATTTAAAAAAGCCTACCTATATAAACGTAGGTAGTTGTGGTTTGATTAAAGATTAGAAAACACGATATTGTTTCGCTCGCTTTCAGTCGCTACACTACTGTTGTGGTTTGATTAAAGATTAGAAAACACGATATTAATAACAATACTAGATACAGTTCTTATAAGTTGTGGTTTGATTAAAGATTAGAAAACACGATATTTTACGTCTTTATGCTTATCTATATTGCTAAGTTGTGGTTTGATTAAAGATTAGAAAACACGATATTGGTAATCTTATTAAAGGTCGTGACGACTTAGTTGTGGTTTGATTAAAGATTAGAAAACACGATATTTTTCATTGTTGTTTTTAAATGCTGGTTACGTTGTGGTTTGATTAAAGATTAGAAAACACGATATTACTAACAAAAAAAGTAACTTTAACTATATAGTTGTGGTTTGATTAAAGATTAGAAAACACGATATTGGCAATTTCTGTCGCGTTGAACAAAGCTTAGTTGTGGTTTGATTAAAGATTAGAAAACACGATATTTAGATAAATCAAGAGGGTTTAATATTGATAGTTGTGGTTTGATTAAAGATTAGAAAACACGATATTTTACAGAAATTATTGATGTACCAATTGCAGTTGTGGTTTGATTAAAGATTAGAAAACACGATATTTGTACAGAATAAATCTGTCACTTAGTTCTTGTTGTGGTTTGATTAAAGATTAGAAAACACGATATTCCTTTCTTGTCTGTAGTAACGTGTACTATGTTGTGGTTTGATTAAAGATTAGAAAACACGATATTTACTTACATCTCTTTGTTTGGATGGTTTAAGTTGTGGTTTGATTAAAGATTAGAAAACACGATATTAACTTAATAGAAAAAGAACTCAAGCTCAGAGTTGTGGTTTGATTAAAGATTAGAAAACACGATATTCCACCGTCTACACTTTCTCCTAATCTCCAAGTTGTGGTTTGATTAAAGATTAGAAAACACGATATTAGAAATGATGGAGATAATAATGGAGAGTATGTTGTGGTTTGATTAAAGATTAGAAAACACGATATTGGAAACTACTTATTAATGAGTGGTGCATGGTTGTGGTTTGATTAAAGATTAGAAAACACGATATTAAGTTTTCTTACTTCGTTTACATCATCAGGTTGTGGTTTGATTAAAGATTAGAAAACACGATATTTCAAAAAGAAATACAAAGCTAATAGGCAAAGTTGTGGTTTGATTAAAGATTAGAAAACACGATATTTTTATAACCTCTTTTTTCTAATACTTCACTGTTGTGGTTTGATTAAAGATTAGAAAACACGATATTTTTTTCTCCAGATCGCATAACATCGAAAGGGTTGTGGTTTGATTAAAGATTAGAAAACACGATATTTTAGGTGAGTTAGGTTTAGGTTCTTTATCAGTTGTGGTTTGATTAAAGATTAGAAAACACGATATTAGAAGCACGGAACAAAGCATTAACTATACCGTTGTGGTTTGATTAAAGATTAGAAAACACGATATTGTTTCCCAACAACGAACTATACTATTAATGGTTGTGGTTTGATTAAAGATTAGAAAACACGATATTTTTAGTCTCTTTAGTAGATTTAAGAAAACAGTTGTGGTTTGATTAAAGATTAGAAAACACGATATTAATTTTATATCACTTACTTACTTGGATAACGTTGTGGTTTGATTAAAGATTAGAAAACAAGATATTAAGGTGGATGCTATAAACACGTCTGTAAAGTTGTGGTTTGATTAAAGATTAGAAAACACGATATTCCCATTATGTCGTTTCGCATTCCGTCAATAGTTGTGGTTTGATTAAAGATTAGAAAACACGATATTGTAAAACACAAACACATGTACACAGAAGCAGTTGTGGTTTGATTAAAGATTAGAAAACACGATATTAATCATTGCAATCTAAACTCTTGTCTTTAGGTTGTGGTTTGATTAAAGATTAGAAAACACGATATTCATTGCTAAAAGAAATGTAGCCAAAGCCAAGTTGTGGTTTGATTAAAGATTAGAAAACACGATATTACCTTTTGTCCGTATCAATAGAAAGTATATGTTGTGGTTTGATTAAAGATTAGAAAACACGATATTCGACAACACGTAAATAAGCAGTGTAAGCAAGTTGTGGTTTGATTAAAGATTAGAAAACACGATATTTTTTAGTTGTTATTTCTTTTACAAATCTACGTTGTGGTTTGATTAAAGATTAGAAAACACGATATTAATAATGTATTTTAAGCCTAATGTAATAACGTTGTGGTTTGATTAAAGATTAGAAAACACGATATTTAAACTCTTACAGCGAAGAGAGAAAACAAAGTTGTGGTTTGATTAAAGATTAGAAAACACGATATTTTGCTTAGATTTTTCAAATGCGTTTTCTAAGTTGTGGTTTGATTAAAGATTAGAAAACACGATATTTAATAGTCAAGATATTACTAAGAATACTTCGTTGTGGTTTGATTAAAGATTAGAAAACACGATATTTAGAATTAGATATTAAAGAATCTAATGATCGTTGTGGTTTGATTAAAGATTAGAAAACACGATATTGCTACTGTTCTTATATACCAAGGATGGTAGGTTGTGGTTTGATTAAAGATTAGAAAACACGATATTCTGCATCTACGTAATAAGACCATGGGTGTGTTGTGGTTTGATTAAAGATTAGAAAACACGATATTGAAAAAGATTTCCATTGAGAAACGGCAAAAGTTGTGGTTTGATTAAAGATTAGAAAACACGATATTTTAGTTACAGAAGTGTCTAACCTATCTGCAGTTGTGGTTTGATTAAAGATTAGAAAACACGATATTTACAAAGGAATAAGAATATAGTAGCTAAGAGTTGTGGTTTGATTAAAGATTAGAAAACACGATATTCTCCACCTATTGCGCCAATTACTAACAAGGGTTGTGGTTTGATTAAAGATTAGAAAACACGATATTTAGAGCAGCAAGCAAACACATACGGGCGTGGTTGTGGTTTGATTAAAGATTAGAAAACACGATATTGTCTTTAAATTATTTTTAAACGGAGCAGAAGTTGTGGTTTGATTAAAGATTAGAAAACACGATATTATAACCACGTAAAGCAGGAAGCACAGTGTCGTTGTGGTTTGATTAAAGATTAGAAAACACGATATTAGTTGGCTTGTTACCTTCTGTTATTCAGTAAATTAAATATAAATATCGTTTAAAAAAATGCTTCTTTTTTGCAGTGATAAGGCAAGATTGTTGCATTTTTTTGTTTTTAAAATAGTTCTAATTGTGTTGGTTGTGGTGTTTTTGGCGCTTCAGCTCTTCCCCAAAAATTCATAATATTTCCAAATTGTTTATCTGTAATACGTAAAATACTCACTTTGCCCAAAGGCGGTAATAATGCTTTTATACGTTTTTCGTGTGCATCGGCACTTTCGCTACTAGCGCAATGGCGCATATATACAGAGTATTGCATCATATTAAACCCATCTTTAAGTAGGTTTTTTCTAAAGCCAGCAGCATTTTTTCTGTCTTTAGCTGTGTCTGTTGGTAAATCGAAGAAAACAAATAACCACATAATTCTATAACCGTTTAATTCCATAATTTTGGATACTTAATTTTTTTGCGTTCTCCAGTGTAGCATTGCTGTAAAGAGCTTGCGGTTTTTTGCAAACCAAGCATAAGTATGGTTTTTTCGGTTTTAAAATATACTGTTCTGGTAAGTATTTGTAGTAATATGGATTTTGTTTCTGTTGTTAATTCTTGCTCGTCATAATTTTCCATTATACTATAAACGGCTTCATCTACAATTGGTCTGTAAGGTTCCATAATATCATCTGCTAAAGCAAATGCATTGTATTTATTTTTATGGTGTATGCCTAAAGTATTTAATAGCCCGCTTCCAGAAAGAGCTCTTGCAGTTGCTGCACGTAAAATGGCGTATCCATAATTTAAAAAATTATTTGGATAGTTACCAAAACGCTCTCTTTTAAAATCTAGACTAAAAAAAGACTTCCAATAAAAATTAGCAGCAACACCTTCCATATTTGTTGTGTCTCCACTTTTAACTTTGCTTGCTAAATACTTAAAAGTGTTTTCTTTTCCTGTAATTGTATTTAATAAAAATCCTTGATTTTTAATTTTTTCTTTAACCGTTTGTTCCCATAATTTTTTTTTGAGAGGTAAGCTGGCATCTATTTGTTTTTTAAATAGTTGTTGTTGTATGTGGTGGCCATTAAGGTTTAATAACATGCCATTAGGTAAGTGTTTTTCATTACAAAAAATAATAGCTACATTGTTTTGGGTTAAGCAATTTATTGCAGGAATACTAATGTAAATTTCGGCATGATCTAATACTAAAAAGCCTATGTCTTCAATAGGTATGGTAGCTTTTCTTACCTCATTTTCTATATGTAGTTGTAATAATTTTAATTGTATTTTACTTTTTCGCTCTACAAGAATTGTCTTTTTCATGTTGGTTGTTTTGGTTAACAAAAGTTAAGGCTATTTTTTTAAGTAAAATAAAATGAAAGTAGTCGCTTTTTTTTGCATCTTTTTAAAACATTCTGCGTCTATTATATAAACTTAAAATTAGATATCATGAAAAATAAAGAATGTACTTGCAACTGCAAAGGTTGCTCTAAAGGAAACTGTGCTAATTGTACATGTTCTAACTGTAATTGTTAAAATAAAAGTGGGTTTAAAGGAATATGCTTTTAAACCGACTAATTTAAAACTATGACTACACAACATGTTTGGCAAAGTTATTCTCAAGACTTAAAACACTTTATTTTAAGTAAAGTAAAAGATCCAGCAATTACGGATGATATTTTGCAGGATACTTTTATTAAAATTCATACAAAATTAGAAACGCTTAAAGATGAATCTAAAGTGAAAGCTTGGGTTTTCTCTATTGCTAGATATTCGGTTTTAGATTATTTTAAGTCTACAAATTTAACTTTTGAGATTGCTAATTCTTAAACTGAAACATTTATAGAGGAGTCTGTACATACAGAAAAAGAATGCTTGTATGGTATTATAAAGCGCTTGCCTAAAAAGTATAGAGATCCATTATTTCTTTTCGGATATTAAAGGTTTAAAACAAGCTGAAGTTGCAAACCAATTACACGTTAGTTTACCAACGGTAAAATCGCAAATTCAACGTGCAAGAAAGATGGTGGCACAAGGTTTTAAAGACTGTTGTGGTTTTGTAGAAAACGATAAAGGAGTGTTAATAGGTGAAATACAGGAGAAAAAAGACTGTAAGATTTGTAATTAATAGTTGGCTAAATGTTTTTTAATCACGACAAAAAGGGTTATATTTGTGTAAAATGTCGCAATTATGAAACAATATAAACAAGACAACAGTATTCAAAATTTAGCAAACGAGCCAGAAGCATTCTACGGCTTAGATAACAAATACGATAGAATTATAAGTGTTTTAGGAGGTAGTACAAGTATTTCTCAAGATATAAGTAGCGATTTCGATCTTATTCAAATTACAAGAAAAGGGTTGCCAAAATCGGCTGTTTTAACGTTAAGTAAATTGTTAGGGGTTTCTATGGAGCGCATGAGTGATTTAATTCATATTTCGCATCGTACCATACAACGCAAAAACGATAGCGATTTATTAAATGTATACAGTACAGAGCAAATTTTAGAGATTGCGCAAGTGGTTTCTAGAGGTATCGAAGTTTTAGGAACGTTAGATAATTTTACATCTTGGCTACATAGCGATATTCGCGTTTTAAATTATAACAAGCCTATTAGTTTACTAGATACTAGTTTTGGTACTGCTTTAATTTTAGATGTTTTAGGTCGTATAGAATTTGGTGTTTACTCTTAATACATGCGCGTATTTAGAATAGCAAAAAAGCAATATTTAGAAGATTTATCTGGAGAAGGTTCTCGATTGTTTGGAGGACGATGGAATAAAAAAGGCATGGCTATGCTTTATTTTTCGGATAGTCTATCTACCAGTCTTCTTGAAGTTTTAGTGCATTTAGATTTTAAGCATCTTACTAATGATTTTGGTTACATTGAAATAGAGATTCCTGATGCGTTAATTGATACTAAATTAAAATTAAAAGATCTAAACGATGATTGGAGAGATAATCCACCAAGAAATAGCACTGTAAATTTAGGGTCAGCATTTTTAAAAGCTAATAAAAAATTAGGCTTAAAAGTGCCATGTACTATTCTGCCAATGGCAAGCAATATTTTAATAAACCCAAGGCATAAAGATATCTCTAAAATAAAAGTGATTAAAGTCGAAGATTTAGATATAGATAGTCGTCTGGTTGTGGATGGGAAGCTTTAAAAGTTAAAAGAGAAATTATTCCAATTGTAAAAAAGAACATTTCCATTTTGTGAATTTTTAATTAAATTTAATCTATTCGCCAAGGCGGATTTTTCCTGTTATCATCAGCCTTAAACAATATAATGCTATTACCATCTGGATCTTGCAATTTAGCTTGTCTCCAAAGCCAAGATTCATCCTTAGGTAATTGATTAAGTGTTATTCATTTTTTTCTTAAGCTCTTGAACTAAAATATCTAGATTTTTATCTTCAAAATATAATGTTGTATTGTTGTTCGATGGTGTTTCAGAAAAATAAATAGATAACGTTGCCTCACCATCTGGACATTCTAGTCTAGCGTAACGAGGCAATGCATCTACTATTAATTTTAAGCCTAATTTTTTATAAAAAGGAACTAATGCGCTTGTATTATTTGTAGCTATTGCGATTTGGTTTAAGTTTATTTTATGCTGCTTTTTTCTTCATATATAATTTTAAAATAAATAATAAAAGCACGCATAAACCCGACAGAGCTGTCATTATTGTCCATGTATTGTTAAAACCAATACCTGATATTGTTTGCAATCCTGCATTAAAACCAAAAACGCTAGCCACAGAAAAAGACATAATATACATGGCCATATATTCGCCTTGATTTCCTTTCTTGGCTTGTTCCATTGCAAAAGAATTTGAAAACGGAAATGCAATCATTTCTCCAATAGTCATTAATAACATTCCAATTATTATAACGCCAGACCAAGTTGTAAGGTTTAATACAAGAAAACTTAAGCCTACTAAAAAGGCTCCAAATAATATTAATCCAATTTTGTTATAACTACTTTTTTCGAGCCAGCTTATTAAAGGCATTTCAAATAGAAATATAAAAAAACCATTAGCTCCTAATAATAAACCAATTTCAATTTTGTCTAATAAGTGCACATCTCTATAATACAATGGCATTGCAGAAAAGTATTGGAAAAATATTACAGCAAAAATTAACATAGCAAAAAAGAAAATCATAAACGCTTTATTACTGTACACAGATTTTGGATTTTCTACTTCTATTTTATCTTGCACTACTGTTTTTTTAGGGTTTAATACTTTAAATAGAACAAATGTTGCTAAAATACATGTAATGCCATCTGCCCAAAATAAACCAGAATAACCCATAATGGTAATTATTATTCCACCTAAAGCAGGACCAGCCGAAAATCCAAGATTTATTGCTAAACGTATTAATGTTACACTTCTTGTTTTGTTTTCGGGTTTACTATACGCACTCATTGCTACAAACATTGCAGGCCTAAAAGTGTCTGCAACTATCATTAGAAAAAAGATGCCAAAGCAAAAGGATTCAAATGTTTTTAAATATTGAACAGCAATAAAAATAAGACCAGTAAGGAATAAGCTACCTACCATAACTTTATAAAAACCAATAGAGTCTGTTAGTTTTCCACCAATCCATGTTCCAATTACAGAGCCTAAACCAAAACACGTCATTATCCAACCAACATTTTCTAAAGATAGATTTAAGTCTTCTGTTAAATAAATTGATAAAAACGGAATTACCATTGTTCCTGCACGATTAATAAAAGTAATTAGTGCAAGCCACCAAACTTCTTGAGAGAGGCCTTTAAATGTTTCGAAATAGTTGTTAAATAATTTTTTCATGGTTTGGTTGGTTTTTTGTTTATTTCATTTACTAAAAGTTTAATTCGTAATAGTCTTAAATTAAAAAAGTCCAACTACGAAGTTGGACTTTTAATATTGTATTAATCGATATTTATATCATTACAAAATATAGCAAGCCCAATCTGTATCTCTACAAGAGGTTTGTTTTCTATAATATGTAATGACTAAATTCATTTTATTTATCTTTTCAAAGTATAAAATTAAACAAAAAAAGTAATAAGTTGTACTTTTGGAATGAAATAAATATATTCTTTATGAAGAAAATAGTTTTAATCTTTAGTGTTTTTCTTTTGCTTTTTTCTTGCGGAAGTGCGTCGTTTCAAGGTTTTTACAATAACCATAAAACAGATTTAGGAGCTACTTCTTTTCAAGTGCCAAATGTTATGAAAGCACTTTTAAGTTCGGTTTCACCAGAAACAAAAAGTGTAATTGGTAATCTTCAAGATGTAAAATACATAAAGCTTAATAGTGTTTCTTCTTTTAGAAGACAACAAATAATAACAGAAATAAATGCGGTTACAAGTGCAGGATATTTAGATATGTTTAGAGATAACCAGGTTAATAACACGCGTATTATTTCGGTTAAAGAAAATGGTAATGTACTAACAGATGTTATTCTTTTTAATTGCGACGAAAAAGAAGCAACTGCATTTTATTTACAAGGTCGTTTTGATCCAGATAAGATTAAAACACTGTCTGAAGTGAAAAATTTTGATGCCTTATCTTTAGATTTATTACAATCTTATAAATCGAATATGAGTCCTAGTTTAAACCCATCTTTCAACCCAAATAATTAAAAATTTACTCTTAAATTATATTATGAAAAAAATCATATTACTTTCAATTTTATTCGTTTCAGCATTAAGCTGCGCACAAGATAAACAACCGCTTTTAGGAGATACAGAACACCAAAAAGAACAAAATGCTGAATTTAAAGATGCCTTAAAATCACCTTTAACTGAAAAGGATAGAAAAACCTTTAGGGCTTTAGATTTCTTTAAATTTGATTCTACTTACGTTGTTACAGCTAATTTTAAAAGCACACCAAACCAGACACCTTTTGAAATGGCAACTACAACAGATCGTAAACCAATGTATGTTAAGTATGGTGAATTGTCTTTTGTTTTAAATGGCAAGGATTGTAAATTAAATATTTATCAGAATTTAGAACTAGTAAAACGTGAGGGCTACGAAGATCATTTGTTTCTTCCTTTTATAGACCAAACTAATGGTGAAGAGAGTTATGGAGGAGGACGTTATTTAGACACAAGCACACCTAAAGGCAATACGATGGTTTTAAATTTTAACGAAGCCTACAACCCTTATTGTGCTTACAGCCCAAGATATTCTTGTCCTATTGTTCCTTTAGAAAACTCTTTAGATGTTAGAGTAGAAGCAGGAGTTAAAGCTTATGGAAAGCATTAAAAACTCTTAGCTAAATACATGCCACCAAAAACGGCTAAAAAGCCAATAACAAAACTTGCTATAGTGTAAAGAGCAAAACTTGTAAAATCTCCTGCCTTTAAGAATACATGATTCTCGTAAGCAAAGCTTGAAAACGTGGTAAAACCACCACAAAAACCAGTGGCTAAAAGCAGCGTGTGGTTTTGAGAAAGTGTATTGTTTTTAAGTGCTAAACCTAATATAATACCTATAAGTAAACTCCCTAAAATATTGGCAGCGAAAGTGCCATAAGGTATTCCGTTTTGGGTATTGTTTAAATAGTTCCCTAGTAAGTAGCGAAGTACACTACCAAAACCACCACCAACAAATACAAGTAAAATATTCTTCATATTACAATAGAATGAGGTGCAATATTATCTCTTTTTTTCTAATCTCTTTTCAAAATAACAAAATATTTAAAGTTTAGACTTTAACATGTTGCGTGTTAACTATTTTGTTTTTAGTGTATTAAGTGGTGTATTCTGGTGTGTAGTTTATACTAAAATATCAGGATTTGGCGGAAACTGAAAAGCCAAAATAGAGTAAGTATGCTATTATAAATTTTTTACATCATGGAAAAGCTAAATGAAAAGCAGCTATTAGTTGCAAGACAAGAGTTTAAACCTTTTTTAACAATGACTAAAAAAGGAGTCTCTAAACTAAAATTAAAGACACCTTTAAGTCTTTACAAACAGCAATTTAATACCTCTTTCGAGTCGTTAGGTTGTGTTGGTTATAATTCGACTTTTAAACAATTAACAGCAACAATAAATATAAAACGGCAAACAGGTTATTCTGGAGGTTTGTGTACCAATGGCTCTTTTGAATATGTAAGGTTTTACATGAATTATCAAGAAGGAGATGGTTGGGAAGATATGGGTTATGTTGGTGTTAATGTACACGATATTCCAACACAAAAAGATTGTAGTAATAAAGATGAAAAACCTATTAACTATACTGTTAGATTAAATATAAGCCCAAAGAAAAAATCTTGTAACATAGCTAATTTGCCTTTGGTTAGAGCTGTTTTATCTTGGAGTACTATTCCTGCGGCAAACGATCCAGAGTTAACTAATGGAACTTACGTTTGGAGTGATAAAAAAGAAGTGCAAGTGCAAATAGAACCTTTAAAATTGTTTATACCAGATTTCCCAATATTTGAATTAGACGACTTGTTTAATACTGCTCTATTAAACCCAGAATTGTCTATTAATGCGATTACTAACTTAAACCCTAATTTAATAAACACTTTACAGAAGGCTAAAAAAAGTATAGCACCAAAGGCTTATAATTTTGCCGAATTAAATCAGCTTTATAAAAAAGAAAAATTTGGTCCTCAACGCTTTGGACATAAATTATTACAACAAGTAGAGTCTGAAAAAGAATTAGCTAATATTACAGAAATCAATGATTTATTTGAGTTGAACGATTTTAACTTGTCAGATGTTTTAGTGAACTGGAATCAATTAGAATGTAATACTGATTTTGAAGAATTATTATGTGTTGGAGCAGATTATAATCAAGAAGCATTGGTAGGTACTTTAAAGATTAAAAAGCCATCAGGTTACAGCGGCAATTTGTGCAGTACAGGAAGTAGAGAGTATGTTTCTTTTTGGATACAAACCGAAGAAAATTGCCAATGGAAACATGCAGGAACTACTTTTGTGAGCGCATATGATATTGCAGATATTCCGAGTGATGGTATTCACTATTCTGTAGTTTTACCTTATAATTTTGATGAATTAAAACAAGATTGTGAAAATCCACAAGTATTAAAGGTTAGAGCTATATTATCTTGGAACACTTCACCACAAGGTTTTGGGTGTTCTAATTATGGTAATGTGGTTGAGTCTTATATTCAATTACAGAAGGCATTAGTGAGTAATGGTCCTAAATTAGTTTCAGTTGGAGGTGTTTCTACAGATTTTATAAATAATGTAGATGGATTAACATTAGCAGGAGCGAAATTTGGATTTACTATGAATACTGTTACATCTGGAAGTGCTTTTGCGAAAAAGATTATTATTCAAGGTTTAGCGACTACTTATGCAGGACAGAGCTATAAAATTAAAACAACAAATTTGGACACTGGAGAGGTTAAATATGTAAATAATACATTAGTATTAGAAGGGCATAATAACGTTACAGGATCTGTAATTTATACAACTGTAATACCAGTAAACGATGTTTATACGTATATAGGTGGTAATAAAAACACATACAGTGTTATTGCTAACTTTTCTCCTGGAACAAATAACCGATTGCTAATAGAGCTTGAGCATTTAGGAGTAGCAGTAGATAGTCAAATTATTCAAATGGATAATCAAGCACCAATTTTAACGCTTAATATTGATGACTATGGTGATTGCTCTCACTTTTCTAAAGGCATTCAAATTAAGGGAAATTTTGATATTCAAGAGGCACACTTAAGTACGTTTGTTTTAAGAACAACAGCTACAGATGTTAATCAAACATTAAGTAGTTCTATAGCTGGAGATAACCCATTTGGAGACTTTGAGTTTACCGCTTCTACCATTAAAAATTGTGGTAATATTATATTAAGCGCAAAACCAAAAACGGTTGTAGATAGCGTAGTAATGCATCCAGGTACATCTATAGCACCTAACATTTGCTTATCGGATAATTAATATAAATTAAGTGTAAATGAAAAAGCAGTTCTAAATTTAGAACTGCTTTTTTTTATGATACTATATTAATACTGTTATTTTACTGCAATGTAAATTTTAGTTTTTAATTCTGCTGGATTAGGCGTGTTCATTGGTGAGTTTAAGTAAGCCTCTAAATTTGGTCCATTCTCTTCTTGTTCTAAACCACTGTCTGTAATAGTTTTTATTGCTTTTTCCCAAGCATCTTTTAAATTACTATAATCACCATTTAAAGTCGTTTTTACAGCTTTAAATGGTTTTAATTGACCAGTTAATATTTCTCCTCCTGTAGTAATTACACGAGCAGTTGTTGGGACACAGCATGAAAACATAACTGCGTTGTTTTCCTCATCATATTTATGATATAAAACGTAGGGTGCTCCAGCCATTGTAATGTTGTTTTTTTCAGCGTAAGACATAACAGCTGGTAACATTGTAGCCATTTTACTTTTAAAATCGTCTAGAGTTGTAGCAGCAGTATTATAAATATAATAGCCTCCACTGTGTTGTATTGTTTCTTTATCAACTACAATGCTGTATTTTTTCATGTCTAACAGAACTATGCTATCAAGTTTTTCTAAACTACGTTCGTATTCTGGACCTATTTGTTTTTCCATTCCACCCATAAAAGCAGCAAATGCTTTAAATTCAAATGGTAAATTTTTACCTGCTATATTCCACGTTACATCTGTTGAGCCATCTGCATTTGGTTTAAATTTCCATGAGACATCAGATGATGGGAAGTCTGCAAACTGCATTACTTGGCTTATAGATTTATTGGTGTTTGTTTCAATTGTTTTCATTGTGCCAATACCATCTTTATCTTCCCAAGTATAGCTTGAACCTTCACCTTTAGTTAATTCAGGTAAAGTAATTTTCATATTAGGATCTTTTTCTACCCAAGAAGACCAAGAATTCCAGTTTTTATAGTCATTAACATTCTTGTAAATTACAGCTGCAGGTGCATTTATGGTACGCGTTCTTGTTACAGAGAATTCGCTTGGTTGCACAGCTATATATATTGCTAATGCAATAATAGCTATAAGAATAAGGAAGAAAATGTATTTTATGGCTTTCATTATTTATTAAGATGATAATTATTTTATCAAAGATAGATATAAATAAGAAATAAAAGAAAAGCCCTTCAGAAATGAAGAGCTTTATAAGAAAGACTAATACTAAAAAAGTAGTTTACATAAAACTAAATCCAATACCAATATTAAAGACTGGTAATCCAGATTCGCTAATACCAGGAACTTCGGGTATTTCTTCAATAGATGTTTCGTTGTTAGAATTGCTCTTTACAACTACATATTCTGGAATTTCACCTAAACCGTATCCTGCTTCTATTCTAAAGAAGAAAGTTCTGCCCAGTTTAGCACCAATTTTAAGGTTTATAGTATTGAATTCTATGTTTGCTGTACCTTCATTTGTTCCTGAATCGAATTCTACATCGCTATAGGTTCCTTCGGCATTAAAAGAGAAGTAAGAAATACCTCCATAGAAGCCTTTGCCTGTATTGTTAATGTAAATGTTAGAGCCAATTTCGAAATTATTGTAATTTACATTAACATCATCTACAGTTTTAGACAACGACATGTAGTCTAACATTATTGAGACTCTATTGTCTAATAATGGTGTAACATATTCTAGGTTAGCACTAATAATATTTGGTACACCTATTTTCGCACCAATACGTAGTGGTTTAATACTTTCTTGGGCATCAATTTGTGTGCTACAAAGTATTAGTATTGCGGTTATAAATTTTAATAGCGTTTTCATAAGATTTATTGTTTGGTGAAGGTTTCTGTATAGATATAAGTATTACCGTCATATTCATCAACGTCTTTTAAAACTAGGGTAGTACTATTTAATGTTAAAATTTCTTGAGAATAGTCTTCGCTTGTTAAGGTATTGGCGCTAATAGTGTAGTTTGTATTATAAGTTTCGTCTAACTCACAGTTAGCCTCATTGTTACCAGATGGGTCTGAATAGTATTTGCTTGCAATAGAAGTGTTTGAGAAGGTGTGAGTGTCTTCAAAATCGCAAATCCATATATCTGTATCTGTTTCACCATTTGTAGTACTTGTGGTAAATTTCCAAGTGCCTATAATACGTTCTTTGTTTTGAGCTGTTGTAACTTGGTTTGAATCCTCATTATCATCATCGCTTCCGCAAGAGACTGTAAATAGTGTAATAATAATAACAGTAAAAATGGTTTTTAAAATTTTCATGGTTTTGTGTTTTTGATTAATTTATAGTAATGTAAAGAAAGATGGGAAACCAAAAAATCCCCAATATTGGGGATTTTAAAAAAGAAATTGATTAATAGCGAATTAATAAAATCTAGTGTTTAATAAGGTGCTTATTTACAGGATTATTGAGCGTAATAAACCTAATAAAATAGTAAGTTTCTGATAAATGAATATCATTATTTTACTCTGGCTTGAAATTCTGAAATCACATTAGAGTAACTACGTAGTACACGATCCCATTCTTTGTAGAGTTCGTCGCTTTTTACACTTGTCATTGGCATTCCAGAAGCTTCACTAATTAGTTTTACTTTAAACATAAGTGGGTCGCTTGACGATTCTTTAATAATAATTCTTGTTCGTACTGTATTTTGCATAAACGTTTTTAAAGACCAAGATGTACGTAAATAACCTGTTTCTTTATCTGTCATTTCAATGACATCAATATATGTAAGCACAATCTGGTTTATTAGTTTCCATGCTTTGTCTTTTTCCATGCTGTTACATTTTAACTCAATATCTATATTGGCAATATCGGTTAGTATAGATGCATCGTAAGAGTCGTCACGTTTCATTTCTACATAATGTGTTTTTGGTGGCTTAGTCATGTCTTTTTTATTACAAAACTCAATACGCTCTGTTAAATAGGCTACTTTTTTTATAATTACAGTAACACAATCGTTTTTTGGTACTGTTACTTCTGTACCACCTTTACCAACAAGTTTTCCGTTTATAAAAATTTCAGCATCACTTTCTGAGACACCTAGTTCTACTTTCTTTTTACCAACAAGTATACTGTTGTTTGTTTCTAGATTAATTGAAGTGCTGTTGTTGGAATAGCCAATAGTAGTTATAGCTAAAGCAAATAATAGTAAGTAAGTTTTCATAAGTTATAGTTTAAGAGTTAATTAGACTGCAAAGTATGAAAGAGTATGAAGCCAAAAAATCCCCAATATTGGGGATTTTTGAGTTAAATGATAATTGAAGTTAATTATTTGAAAGGATTTTTGTCTAATCGAAAAGAGAATGAGACAAATGGATTAGCTCTTATGTAATCGGTATGTAACTGATCGAAAGTTAAATTTTCATTTATACTATCTCCATTAGAATAATTAGAAGATAATCTTTTATGATTATGAAAAGCGACTCCTGTGGTTATTGTAATGTTTTCATTATAGATAATAGAATAACCTGAGAAAATAGATAAACTGGTTTTAAAATCGTAACCAATTCCACCAGAAAAGCCATGTTTCCAGTTGGCATTTCCAAATAGATGGTTTTTACTTAACCAAGTGAACATTAAAGTAGGATGGTATTGAAATTTTTCTTTGTTATTTCCTTCCGTAATTATATAAGAACCAGCAATATCTTCATCGGTATTAGTTTTAGAATAGTACGTTTCTTGATTGGTTAAAAAAATGAAATTAAAACCAAAAGTGGTTCGCCATTCTCCACGTTGTTGGGTTGTGTAAATTCGCTTTAAGTGAGTTCCTTCTTTACCATCCTTTTTTGTTTCTTGAATTTCAATAGTAAGTTGTTGCCCTTTATCCAAATTAAAATCTCCAATAGATATTTCTAAATTGTTTATCTCAGCAAGGCCGTTAATGCTAGCAAAATCTGTAGGTGTTTTTAATACTTCTATTTTTAAATCTTCTTTTTTTACTTTTATTTTATAAATAGAGGTTTTTTCAACATGAGTCATTTTAAAGTTATATTTATTAATGTCTGAAGGAATTGTTAACTCTTCTATTTGACTTGTTACATCAATCTCTATAGTTTGAGCAGATAATTGAAAGCAAATTAATAATAATAGAAAGTGTAAAAAGTATTTCATAGCATAAAGTTTAATTGGTTGATTTTTCAAAAATAACAGGTTATATTATACAAGTACATACCTAATTCCGGGTATTTTTAAATGTATATTTCTTCTCTAAAGCATAACGCATTAACTCGCCTTTACCTTTTAGTCCTAAAATACGAATCATGTTTTTTCTGTGTGTATCTACAGTATGGATGCCAATAAAGAGCTGCTCGGCAATTTCACGAGAGGTTTTTCCTTGAGCTACCAAGTGTAGAATTTCAATTTGTCTTTTAGTTAATAGCCCTTTTTTGCTATTGTTTTTTTCTTTGCCTAGTGCGTTAGTGTCTATATTTTTGTCGAAATATTTTTCACCTTTATGAATAGTTCTTATAGCTAATAGTACTTCGTTTAAAGAAGAGTTTTTTAGTATATATCCTTTTGCGCCAGCTTCTAACATTTGCTCGATTGCATCTAATTGATCGAACATAGAAAAGGCCAGTATTTTGGTTGTGGGAAATTCTTTTATTATTTGCTTAGCAGCTGTAATACCATCCATTTTTGGCATTCTAATATCTGTAATAACAACGTTTGGTTGTTTTAGTCTTACAATTTCAAGGAGCTGCTCTCCATCGTTTGCTGTTCCTACAATAGAAATGCCTTCTTCATATTTTAGTAGTAGTTCTAAACCATCAATTAAAGATTGATGATCCTCTGCAATGGCTAGTCGTATCATTATTTAATGTTTAATTGTTTTATAAATTTTAAATCATAGATAAAATTTTCATTATCCTAAATAGGGATGTCTATAATTATAGATGTTCCTTTATTTATTTCAGACTCTATAGTCATGTTTCCTTCTAGATGTTCTACGCGTTTATCTATACTGTGGATTCCCATACCTTCTTTACTAATGTTTTTAGTGTTAAAACCTATGCCATTATCTTCTACCATAATGTTTAAGCTGTTTTCGTGGTTAGTAAGGTGTATGGTTACTTGCGAAGCTTTCGAATGCTTTATTGTATTGGTAACCAATTCTTGAATAATTCTAAAAAGTGTTATTTCTAAGCTGTTTTCTAGACGGTTTTCAAGGCCATGATCTATTACTTCTATTTGTATTTTATTAGCTCCAGATATTTTTTTTGCCATATCTTTTATAGCTTTTAAAAGCCCTTGTTTAGCTATAACACCAGAGTTTTTAGCATGAGCAATACTTCTAACTTTTTTATAAGCTTCGTCTAATAATACATTTGTTTTATTAAATAAATCTGGAGATTGTTTTTCTTTTAATACATTAAAATGAAGCTTTACAGTTGCCATAAGTCCACCTAAATCGTCATGGAGTTCGTTTGCTATTCTTTGGCGTTCTTTTTCTTGGCCTTCTATCATAGCATCAATACTAGTAAGTTCTTGTTCTTTTAGTACTGTTGCTAGTTTTTGGGTTTTAAGTTTGCTTTCTTGTTCTGCTAATAGTTGTTTTCGTTTAGTGTTTTTCTGAATTAAAAAGGCTGTTATTCCACCAAAAACCAAGAATCCAATAGCTGCAAAAAGTAAGTTTTGAGTTTGTTTACGTTTGGCTTCACTTTCTAAATTGTCACCACGTAGTTTTTCGTTATCATATTGTTCTTTTATTTCGGAAATAGCAATATTCTGTGAAGTAACATTTATACTGTCTCTTACAGTATTATATTTTTCGAAAGCGTTGTAGGCATTTTGATAATCATTTAAATGTTTATAGCAAATAGTTAATTTTGCATATAGATTCTTTTGGTAATTATTCTTGTATTTTGTTAGTGCTATTGCCTCTGCTTTTTTTAAATATTCAATTGCCTTTATGTATTCTTTATCTTTTTGGTAAGAATTAGCGTAATTAAAATATGTAGAAAATAAGGCATTAACATTTTCGGTTTTGTACAGTTTTAATGCTTTTTCAAAAAATAGCCTAGCAGAATCTTGTGCTATAAATCCGGAATATAACAAACCCAAATTGGTATTTATTTTTGCTTGTGTATAACTATCGTTTATTGCTTTAGCATCATTTAGTGCATCGAGATAATACGCTTTAGATTTTTTGTAGTTTGTTGGGTTAAAATAATAAGATGCATAATCTAATTTAGCCTCTAGTAGTTTCTTATTATCGTTATTGACTTTAGCGTAATTAAAATAAGAATCTAAATATGGTAATGGATCAATATTGAGTTGGTTTTGAGAATCTAATAGCTGAAACAGCTCCTTGTTACATTCCATAAACCTATCTCTTAACCCGAGTTCTTTACTAAGTTTAAGAGATTGGTTGTAATATTTAAATGCTGAATCTGCTTTGTTTAAATTTGAATAACGCTCGGCAAGTAAAAACAATAGTTCTGCTTTATCTTCATTAGCATTTGTTTGAGATACTTTTGTTTTAAACTGGTTTGCAATCGAGTCTTGAACATTACTAGAAAATACTTTGGTAGTTAAACCAAATGCGAGAACATAAAAAAATAAATATTTATGGAAGTGTCTCATTTATTTGTTACTCGACTATTATTCCTCCACAAGCCTCTTTAGGTTTAGGATTTTCATTTGTAGATTTAGGTACATTATTAAATAATTCAAGACAATCAACATTAATATTATTGTTTGCTATTTGTTCCCTAAATTGAGTAATTATCTTTTTTTTACTTTGTCTAAAATCGTCAGGAGTATCATTTACAACAAAAACTACCAGCTTACCGTCTTTAACACTGCCTCCAATAAAACTAAGAGAAATTTTATCTTCTAGAATATGTGTAGGCACTTTTTCTAAAGCACCTTTTTCTTTTCTGTCTGTTATTACATATACTATTGCGCTTATAGTGCTAGATGAAACATCTTCTTTGTATAAGCCATAATAATCTGCATTTGGTACTGGTATGTCTAAAAAGATATTGCCTTCTTTTATATAACTGTTTTCTTTGCCAGATACAACGTGTAAGCTTTTATTACTGTAGGTTTCATGTTCACCTTCATCTATATTTATTTTTCTAATAGTAGATGAAGCTTGCTTATATTCTACTATTTCTTTATTTTTAAATTTAGGTGTTTCATCTTTTGTAGATTCTGTTTCAACACTATTTGTATTTGTGTTTTTACAAGAAAAATTTAAGCAAAGAAGCAAAAAGAGAAACGAATAAAGTAGCGTTTTAATAGTCTTCATAATAATTGTTTTTTTGAGTTAGATTAGTTAGCGTAAATAACATCAAATAAAAGATGTTTAAAAATACCTAATTATAGGTATTTTTAAAAGTTAACAATTATTTTTTTTAGAGGAAGAAAATACAGACAAAAAACAACAATTATAGGTAAACTACTTAAAAATAAATTTAATAGCAGCAATAAGTCCAATAAAAGAAATAAAGGCAACCAATACCCAAATAGTACCTTTGTAATGTTGTTTATGTAGCTTTAAGTCCTTTCTATACATATAAATTAAAGCTATAGTAAACACAACTGAAAAACAAATGCCAAATATTAATTGTCCTGTACTAAACATAGTATTATTTTTATGCAAAAATACGAAAACTAATAACCAAGATTTCCGTTTTCACGGAAATGAAAAATAAATTTTTCAATGAAAAATAAAATAGAAGCAGTAAAAGCATTTCATACAGCATTTAAAATTGGACATTTAGAAGCTCCAAAAGGTGACTTAGGAAAATCTAAAAACACCTTGCGTTTTAATTTAATGCAAGAAGAGAACGAAGAGTATCTTGAGGCTGCAAATAATAACGACTTGGTTGAGGTTGCAGATGCCTTAGGAGATATGCTTTACATTTTATGTGGAACCATTATAGAACATGGTATGCAACATAAAATTGAGGAAGTATTTAACGAAATACAACGTAGCAATATGAGTAAGCTAGGTGAAGATGGACAGCCTATTTACAGAGAAGATGGTAAGGTTTTAAAAGGACCAAATTATTTTAAACCAAATATTAAAGAGATTTTAGGTAATAAATAATTTAAAATTGTTAATTACCTTAGAATATAGAGAGCCACCTTAAAAAGGTGGTTTTAGTATTTCCGCGAAAGCGAAAAACAGTTCTATTTATAAGATTGCTTCATCTTGTTATTACATTAAAGATGTGCACTTACTTTTATTAATTTAGTAACTTATCTACCAAATATGTTTGTGCTATATTTACAATATATCTCACTAAAATATAACAATTAGAATTTGTTAGAAACTTAATATTAAAACCATTTTATGAAACAATTTTACTCGCTATTACTCACCTTATTAGCATTTGGTTTTTTAAATGCCCAAATAGTTAATATTCCTGATACTGCTTTTAAGCAAATTCTACTAGAGTATAATTGCGTTGATACAGATGGCGATTTTTCAGGAGATAGTACTATAGATTTAAATGGTGATGGCGAGATACAAAATACTGAAGCCGAAGCTGTTATTAATTTAATAATACCAATTTTTGAGTATGTTGATCCAATTACAGGAGCTAGCTCTAATATTAGTGACATAACTGGACTTGAAGCCTTTTCTAGTATCGAGATTCTATTTCTTGATGGTGCAGGTACCTTAATTAGTTTGTCCAGTATAGATTTAGGTGCTAATAACCAAAGTTTAGTTGAAATAAAATTGGGTTTTGTAGATGGTCTTCAAAGTTTAGATTTAGGTTTGAAACCCAATCTAACCAAATATACAAGTGAAAACACTTTTGATCTTACAACACTAGATTTTAGTGAATGCCCAAACTTAGAAAATTTATATTGTGGTATGACAAATTTAACGTCTTTAGATATTACACAAAATACTAATTTAATTAATTTTGGGACAGATTTTTATTATGGATTAGATATCGATTTTACACAAAATATTAATTTAGAAACTATAAGTTTTGTCGACTCTTCCATTACTTCTATAGATTTAAGTAATTGTGTGAATTTAATAAATTTTTATAGTCAATTATTAGATGCTTTAACAGCTTTAGATTTTTCGGGTAATCCTAATTTACAATCGTTACAATGCCAAGATAGTGGTTCACTAGAGACACTTAATATAAAAAACAATAGCCAATTAACTACTTTAGATTTTTCGGGATGTAGTTTTCTTACTTCTATATGTGTAGATGATACTGAGTTTGATATGGTGTCTAATCTTGTAAATCAATATGGTTATACAGATTGTGCAGTTACTAACTACTGTACATTAAATCCTGCAGGAGCGACTAATTTTGTAGAAGGAGTGACGGCTTTAGATTTAGACAATAATGGTTGCGATATTAGTGATTTGGCTTATGGTAATTTAAGATTCAATATTACAAATGGGACTACCAGTAGCGTTTTTTTTACAGACAATTCTGGAGATTACAGTATACCACTTCAAGATGGAATAAATACCATAACACCACAATTAGAAAATGCTAATTATTTTAACATTACACCTGCAAGTGTTACTATAGATTTTACTATAGATACTAGTCCGTTTAGTCAGGACTTTTGTATTGCGCCAAATGGTGTTTTTAACGATTTAGAAGTTGTTTTAATTCCTATTGGAGATGCAAGACCAGGATTTGATGCTAATTATAAATTAGTATATAAAAATAGCGGAAATACTACATTGTCAGGTAATGTGTCTTTTGCGTATTTAGATGATACAACTAACTTTGTTTCGGCTGTACCAATACCAGATAGTGATGTTAGTAGTGAGTTAATGTGGAGTTTTATTGATTTGCTTCCTTTTGAAAGTAGAGAAATTGATATTGTGATAAATTTAAATACACCAACCGATGTTACTTTTCCCTTAAATGGTGGAGATCTTATAGCTTACACTGCAAACGTAACACCTTTAGTTGGTGATGAAACACCAATTAATAACAATACAGCCTTGAGGCAAATGGTTGTTAATTCTTTCGATCCAAATGATAAGGCTTGTTTAGAAGGCAATGAAATTGACATAGACAGAGTAGGAGAGTCTTTAAATTATAGAATTCGTTTTGAAAACACAGGAACTGCTAGTGCTATTAATATTGTTGTAAAGGACGTTATTGATACCTCTAAGTTTGATATGGCTACTTTTACGCCTTTATATGCAAGTCATGATTTTGTTACTAGAATTGAAAATAATAATGAAGTAAAATTTGTTTTTGAAAACATTAACTTGCCTTTTGATGATGCTAATAATGATGGTTATGTTATTTTTAAAATAAAGACTGTTACTACTTTAGTAATAGATGATACATTTAGTAATCAAGCAGAAATTTATTTCGATTTTAACTTCCCAATTATTACAAATAATGAAACAGTAACTGTTGTTGAAGAGAATTTAAGTGTTTCAGATTTTGACTTAGATAATTTTGAAGTGTATCCAAATCCAGTAAAAGATATTTTGAAAATTAATAGTCAAGTAGATTTCGATTCTATTTTAATTTTTAATATTACAGGACAGTTTGTAAAAGAAATAAAAGGGAGTAATAATATAAATATAGAAGACCTTGATGCAGGTATATATTTTGTTAAATTAGAATATAATGAAGCACATTATGTGAGAAAAATTATTAAAATATAATAGATTTTAATAATGTTTGAAACAAAAAAAACCACCTCGAAAGGTGGTTTTTTTATTTCCGCGAAAGCGTAGAAAAAGATAGTGTTATGAGTTTTCGAACTTCTCTATCATCTCTTTGAATAAGCCTAGCAAAAAAGTTAGTTTTCCAGAATCACCAGAAGCGTTAAATACGTGGTTTTCAATTTTTACACCATACCAATCTTGCTTGCTACTTTCATTAAGAATCCATGGTATTTCTATATTAGCCAAAGAGGTATTAGATATGTCAATTTCCACATCCCATCCTGGATTGTCAATTGTCGTAATTTGTATCCCATTGCCATGTTCCCAATCTCCATCACAATTGTTTTTAAACCAATGCTGTATCCAGTCTGTAATTTCCATTTGTATTAAGTTGTTTTGATACTATTTAAGCACGTTTTATACTTAGTTGTTAAAAAATAAATGTAAAATATTTTAAACGAAATTAGCTTAAAAAAGTCACAAAGTCAAGCACTAAAAAACCACCTCGAAAGGTGGTTTAGTGTTTCCGAGAAAGCGAAAAAATGCTTTATTTATAAGGTTGTTTCATCTTGCTTACTGCAATAGAAATGTAATCTTACTTTATCATTTCGTAAGAACGTTTTACAAAATCACTAAGTTCTTTTCCTTTTAATAAACCTTGAGATAGTCTAGCTAAATCTAAACTTTGGCTTATTAAACGTTCTTGAATCTCTTTGTTTTCGGTATTTAAAATCTCGCCAACTAAATCAGAATTTGTATTAACAATTAAGTTATACATTTCTGGCATGTTACCAAACATTTGCATTCCGCCTCCACCACCAGACGCTTGCATTTCTTTCATTCTACGCATAAATTCAGGTTGCGTAATCATAAATGGAACTGCTTCGCTGTCTTGAGCTTCTAATTGTACCATGAATTTATCTGAAGGTATTACACCTTTCAATAACTCGTCTAATACTTTAGTTTGGTCTTCGTCTAATTTAGAAATTGCAGTTTCATCTTTCTTAATTAACTTTTCTATAGAATCTGCATCTACACGAGCAAATGTAATATTCTCTTTCGTGCTTTCTAATTTCTGCATTAAATGCGAAATAATAGGAGAATCTAATAATAATACTTCGTAACCTTTAGCTTTTGCTGCTTCAATGTACGTGTGTTGTGCATCTTGATCGCTAGTGTAAAGAATTACCATTTTACCATCCTTATCTGTTTGGTTGGCTTTAATAGTTTTCTCTAACTCTTCGTAAGTAAAATACTTATTATCTACTGTTGGGTATAAAGTAAAGGCATCTGCTTTTTCGAAGAATTTATCTTCAGAAAGCATACCATATTCAATAACCACTTTAATATCGTTCCACTTTGCTTCAAAATCTTCACGATTTTCTTTAAATAACGATTTTAATTTATCTGCAACTTTACGTGTAATGTAAGATGAAATCTTTTTTACAGCACCATCTGCTTGTAAGTAAGAACGCGATACGTTTAATGGAATATCTGGAGAATCGATTACACCTCGTAACATGGTTAAAAATTCTGGTACAATACCTTCAACATTATCGGTTACATAAACTTGGTTTTGGTATAACTGAATCTTATCCTTTTGCATGCTCATGTCTTGAGTCATCTTTGGGAAATATAAGATTCCAGTTAAATTAAACGGATAATCTACATTTAAATGAATGTGGAATAATGGATCCTCGTGTTGTGCAGGATATAATTCTCTGTAGAAATTTTTATAATCGTCACCTTCTAATTCTGTTGGTTGTTTTGTCCAAGCAGGATTAGGGTTGTTGATAATGTTATCTACAGTAATTTTTTTCTGTGGCTCAGTTGTTTCTTTACCTTCAGTATCTTTTGTAGTTGTTGGTGTGTGCTCTGGATCGTTAACTTCTTTAGTTCCAAATTTAATTGGAATAGGCATAAACTTGTTATACTTATATAATAAAGTGTTAATACGAGATTCTTCTAAAAACTCTGTAGAGTCTTCTGCAATATGAAGAATAATTTCTGTTCCTCTGTCTGTTTTGTCTGAAGCTTCTAAAGTAAACTCAGGAGAACCATCGCAAGTCCAATGTGCTCCAGTTGTTCCTTCTTTATGAGATTTAGTGATGATTTCTACTTTTTCGGCAACCATAAATGCAGAATAAAAACCAAGACCAAAATGACCTATAATTCCAGAATCTTTAGCAGAATCTTTATACTGATCTAAAAACTCTTCAGCACCAGAAAATGCAATTTGGTTAATGTATTTCTCAACCTCTTCGGCTGTCATACCTAAACCTTGATCGATAATATGAAGCTTCTTACCTTCTTTATCAATTTTAATTTCGATTACTGGATTTCCGTATTCCGATTTAGATTCTCCAATACTAGCTAAATGCTTTAGTTTTAATGTTGCATCTGTACCATTACTTATAAGTTCACGTAAAAATATTTCGTGATCACTGTACAAGAATTTTTTAATTAATGGGAAAATGTTTTCTACTGAAACATTAATATTTCCTTTTGCCATAATTATAATATTTATTTGTCATTCCTGCGAAGGCAGGAATCTGTTTGTTTTTTGTCATTTCGAGTGCTTTGAGTAAAGCGAAAAGTGTATCGAGAAGTTCTCAGGATATCTTTACTTAAAACTCTAACTCAAACTAACGTGTTTAACATTATTAATTTCTTTAGTATTGAACAGTCAACAAAAATGCCAATTAGTAAAAAGTGACAAAGTGTCAATTTTAATTTAACAGCTTCATTAAAATCGATTTATTATGCATGCATAATGAATTAAAACAAATTTAAGATAGATGATAACTGAAAAACTTAAATTGCACTACAAATTATAGTAATAATATAGTCTTGAGATTTCCGTTTTCACGGAAGTAAAAAAACAGCATTTTATGTACAATTCAAAAATAATAGGACTAGGTAAATACGTCCCAGATAATGTAGTAACCAACGCAGATCTATCTAAAATGATGGATACTAATGATGAGTGGATTACCGAACGTACAGGTATAAAAGAACGTCGTTGGGTAAAAGAAGGTTCTGGAGATACAACTGCAACAATGGGAGTAAAGGCTGCCAAACAAGCTATTGAACGTTCAGGAATAGATAAAGACGATATCGATTTTATAATTTTTGCAACTTTAAGTCCAGATATGTATTTTCCTGGACCAGGAGTACAAGTACAACACGCTTTAGATATTAAAACGGTTGGAGCATTAGATGTTAGAAATCAATGTTCTGGTTTTGTTTATGCTATTTCTGTAGCAGATAACTTTATAAAAACTGGAATGTATAAAAATATTCTTGTTATTGGTAGCGAATTACATTCTCATGGATTAGATAAAACCACTAGAGGAAGAGGTGTAACCGTTATTTTTGGAGATGGAGCAGGAGCTGCAATTTTAACTAGAGAAGAAGATAACACAAAAGGAATATTATCTACACATTTACATTCTCAAGGAGAACATGCTGAGGAATTAGTACTTGTTGCACCAGGAATGGGAAAACGTTGGGTAAATGATATTATAGCAGATAACGATCCTAATGACGAAAGTTATTTTCCACACATGAATGGACAGTTTGTATTTAAAAATGCAGTCGTTCGTTTTAGTGAAGTAATTATGGAAGGTTTAGCCAAAAATAATCTTGATAAAGATGCTATTGATATGTTGATTCCGCATCAAGCGAATTTACGTATAGCACAATTTATTCAAAGAAAATTTGGGTTAACAGACGACCAAGTATTTAATAACATCCAAAAATACGGAAACACTACAGCTGCTTCTATTCCAATTGCTTTATGTGAAGCTTGGGAAGAAGGAAAAATTAAAGAAGGAGATAATGTGGTTTTAGCTGCCTTTGGGAGTGGATTTACTTGGGGAAGTGTTATTATTAAATGGTAAACTCATTAACGAACTGTCATTGCGAGGAGCTTTTTAGTGACGTGGCAATCTCTTAATACGGGCTAAAAGATTAAATAATAAACGGTCTGTAATTGCGTACTTGATACGGAATCCATAATAAAAATTATAATTGAAAATTATTGTTATTTCTGCGAAGTCAGGAATCCAATTTTAAAATGAGATAATATTAATAAGATTCCTGCCTTCGCAGGAATGACATAAGTGTACTAGAGATAAAAAATTAAAAATCCCAATGCGTCAACATTGGGATTTTTGCTATTAATAATGAAAACTTAACTATTTGGCGAATTTTAAAGTGGAAGACTAATTCAAATTTAACTATTCGTTTTTCTAAGTTGTGTTATACTTTAGATGTGTCTTTTCTATTTTCATTGCATTAGAAATTAGACTTTAACATAGTTTAACATTAATATAGAATTTTAAATAGAAATCCCAATGCGTCAACATTGGGATTTCTTGCTATTAATCATATAAACTTAACGTGTTTACGAACGTTTTAATGGAAGACTAATTCAAATAAATGTTTCGTTAACTATGTTGTGTTTCTATATAGACGTTTAAATTTTAATTTTATTACACTGATAATCAGTATTTAACATGTTTTTAACATTGACGGCGTATATTTTTATTAAAAAAAAATCCTGAAACATAAGTCTCAGGATTTTATCGCTATTAACCAACTCTATATCGATTAGAAAATCGGATTAAAGAATTAATCGCCGCAAATGTACGATGGTTTAACGTAAATAGTACGTTTTAAAATTTTAATATTTATTTAACTTTTTTTAAAAGCTATTTGAGAGATAAAAATCAAAAACCCAAAACTGATCAAGTTTTGGGTTTTCTTATTTAATAACCTTGTATAACACTAACCATTAACTATTAATAAGGTTATTAAAACACTAATTAGTATTCTTAAAATCTATCTTCTATAAAAATCCACCTCCAGATTTTTCATTGTTATCTCTGTTTTTTCTAGATTTTGCTTGGTATTTTCCGCCTCCAAATCTGTAAGATAAACCAGCAAAAATCGTTTGGCTTTCCCAATTAAAGGCACCTACTTGTTTGTAAGGTCTGTTTCCTGTGAAACCAAATTCTTGTGTTCCAAATACATCGTTAAAATTTAAACTAAAAGATCCTTTACCATCTGCAAAATCATGTCTTGCACCTAGATTTACAAAATACATTGGTTCACTTTTAAATTGTAAATCTTCGGCAGAACCACGGTAAAAAGCGAAAGCAGATAAGCTAATCTTTTTTGTAACTTTAAAATTGTTGAATACTCTAAAGTTGTATGCGAAATTATCAACTTCAACCACATTTGTTTGGATATCGTCTAAAGTTGCCGTTTCTAAGGGAGCGTCAAGTATTTCTGTAATTCCATTTTGTGTTTGCATGTAAGCATCAAAACTAGCATTTAAACTCCACCATTTTGTAGGTCTGTAATTACTTGATAATTCCAAACCATAAGCAGCAGTATCATCATAATTATTATGTGTTAAAATTTGACGACCAGAAGTAACATCTGTTCTGTCTATAGTAATACCTTGGTTAATTTCATCTTGTATTGCACGATAGAAAACACCTGCTGTAACACTTCCTGCTTTTAATTGTCTAGTATAATTTAACTCTATAGAGTTTGTAAACTGTGGTTCTAAGTTTTGATTTCCAAAAGAAGATATTAAAGGCGTGCTCCATTCTCTAATAGGATTTATTTGTCCTATTCCAGGTCTGTCTACGCGACGACTAAAACTTAATTGGTAAGCGTTTTTTTCTGAAGGAGAATACGTAAAGAAAGCAGAAGGATAAACTTCAAAATAATCATTATCGAAAGCTATTAAGCTTGTTTCGTTTGTAGCTTCAGTAGATAAAGCATCCGCATTTACTTTTACATTTTCTGCACGTAAACCAATTTGGTACGTCCATTTCTCAAAAGTTTTGCCATAAGTAGCATAAGCAGAATAAATATCTCTTGAGTAATCGAAAATTGTACTTGGTGTTGGTTTAAAAACACCCATGTTATTTAGTGAAATTCCAGTAGAATTATAATCTATATTGGTATTAAACAAACGCGCTTGTACTCCAATTTCTAGTTTTACAGAGTCGCTTAACGGGTTCACATAGTCTAAATTTACAGTAGTGCTTTCTCTATCTGTAGTTACAAAATCTAAGTAATTGTCTAAGTCTACAGCTCCAGAAAACCTAAAATCGGCATCTTCTTGCTGGTCAAAAACATTATAATCTACTTCCAACTCTAGGTTAGAACCTTCTTTTGCTAATTCTAATTTGTAATCAAAATTGTATTGCGACGAGTTATTATCGTTTTTACTATCGAAAACTTGATATTGGTTTAGGCTTGGCATATCATAAAACAAAGCATCAGTTGTACCTTTGTTTTTCGCATCTGTAATACTTTGATTAGTAAAAAATGAAACAGTATTCTTTTCATTTAAATAGAAATCAACTCCAGCTTTAAATAAATGATTTTTATTATTGTCTTTAAAAGCAAAAGCCTGTTCAGAGTTGTTTGCTGGCCTACTTATTAAACCGCTATTGTCGTTGTAAGAAATGTTATTGCCATAATTACCGTAGAAATTTAATTTTCCATTACGGTAATTCATATCTATAGAACTATTAAATTTAGCATTGTCTTGGTAGTTTAAGCCTAGATTAATGTTTCCATTAAAACCAATTTTTATATTTTTTTTTAGGATAATATTTATTAATCCACTCATGCCTTCTGGATTATACTTTGCAGACGGATTTGTAATTAATTCAATACTTTTAATAGAAGTAGAAGGAATTTGTTTTAACAATTGCGCTGCAGGAACATTAGACAGTTTTCCATCCACCATAACACGTACATTAGCATTTCCTCTTAAGCTAACAGCTCCAGATTGAGAATCGACACTTACGCTTGGTAAGTTGTTCATTATATCGCTTGCAGTTGGACCAGATGTTGTTAAGTCTTTACCAATAGTAATAACTTTTCTGTCTACTTTTTGTTGTATAGTTGAGACTTCGGCAGTAAGTTCTACTTCGTCTAGGCTAGTTGCAGCTTCGTAAATTTTTACTTCACCAAAATCTATTTTATTGTTTTTTCGGTCTATAGTTATTTCTCTGCTTACAGTTTTGTATCCTAAATATTCGATACTTACTTTAGAGGTGCCTTCGGGAATATTATCCATGTAAAAACTACCATCGTCTTTAGTAATACCGCCTGTAATAATTTTGTCGTTGAGTTCGCGAATAACGACATTTACATATGGTAAGGGTTTGTTTAATATTCCGTCTAAAACAGTACCAGTAATAATACCAGTTTTAAATGTGGGTAATTGCTTTGTTGAAGTTTGCGCTTGAACTAATGTGGTTACTAGTAACAAGCAAAGGAAGATAATTTTTTTCATTTGATTGATTGATTGATTGATTGATTGATTGATTGATTGATTGATTTTTTGTTTTGGTATTAATATTAAGACGACCAATTTTATATTGTGTTACTGTTTTTAACAAACGTTAACATTGTTTTAACAAAAAGGTGTTTTCGCTTTCGCGGAATTGCCTCAAAATAAATTGATATGAATAAAAAGACATTAGTAATAGGAGCATCAACAAAACTACAGCGTTATTCTAACATGGCTATGCGAAAACTAACAAACTACAGCCATGAAACAGTGGCTTTTGGTTTACGAGAAGGAGTAGAGCATGGTGTTACATTAGATACAGAGTTAAAGCCTTATAAGAATATAGATACGGTTACTTTATATCTAAACCCAAAAAGACAAGAACAGTATTACGAGTACATTGTGTCTTTAAATCCGAAGCGTGTTATTTTTAATCCAGGCACAGAGAATCCTGAATTTTATACTATTTTAAAAGAAAACGATATTGAATTTGAAGTTGCTTGTACTTTGGTTTTATTATCTACAAATCAGTATTAGAAGTTTCTTTCTTAGAAATTATTAGTAAGCCTAAAAAGGTAACCAGCCCATTTAATGGTAGTATTTCCCAATGAAAAGCATAACTGCCAATAAAACTATCTGGGAAAGTTGCTGGAGCTAACGTTATTAAATAAGTAATTACAATAGATGCTAAACCAATAACCCAAGCTAATTGATCTTTAATGCTTCTTTTGGTTAAAATTCCAAAGGCAAAAAGACCCAGTAAAGGACCATAAGTAAATGTTGCAAATTTAAAGAGGTTACTTACTACGCTACCTTCTAAAGAGTTGAAGATAACTACAACAACAATTAGTACTAAAGAAACGATAATATGTACCTTTTTACGCAAAGGTTTTTGCTCTACTAGCGGTCGTTTTTCAATGTTTAAAAAATCTACAGAAAAAGAGGTTGTTAAAGAGGTTAAAGCGGAATCTGCGCTACTATAAGCAGCAGCAATTAATCCAATAATAAAGGTAATGGCTAAGCCTTTGCCAAGACCTTGATTCATTGCTATTTCTGGAAATAATAAATCTGTTCTAGTAACTCCGTTTAATTCTGGAATTTTAACACTAAACTGTTCCGCATATATAAATAATAAAGCACCAAGTGTTAAGAATACAAGGTTTACAATAACCAATAAAACCGACATGGATAACATGTTCTTTTTAGATTCGTTTGCGTTTTTGCAGGTTAAGTTTTTTTGCATCATGTCTTGATCTAAACCAGTCATCGCAATCGTAATAAAAATACCACCAATAAAATATTTCCAGAAATTTATTTTACTATTAATATCGTCGAAAAAGAAAATCTGACTCTTACTTTTAAACGTTTCTTTGGCAAATGTTTCGGCTAAAGTCCAATCGAGTTTGTTTAAAATTAAAACAATGGCAACAATAACAGAAGTTAACATGGCAACGGTTTGCAGAGTGTCTGTCCAGATAATCGTTTTAATTCCTCCTTTGTTAGTGTACAGCCAAATCAATAATATAGAAATAACCACAGTTACCCAAAACGGAACACCTAAACTTTCAAATACAATATATTGCATGGCAAGTGCAACTAAATATAATCTAAAAGAAGCTCCAGTAACTCTAGAAAGTAAAAAGAAAAAAGCACCAGTTTTATAACTTACTTTACCAAAACGCTCTTCTAAATACTGATAAATAGACGTTACATTTAAACGATAGTACAAAGGCACTAAAACAAACGAAACCACCAAGTATCCAACAAAAAAGCCAAAAACACCTTGCATATAAGCAAACTGCTGTCCAGCAATTAAACCAGGAACAGAAATAAAGGTAACTCCAGAGAGTGATGCGCCAATCATTCCAAAAGCAACTAAGTACCAAGGAGCAGATTTATTTGCTTTAAAAAAAGCAGCGTTTGTATCTTCTTTTCCTGTAAAATATGAGATTAATATAAGCACGCCAAAATAGGCTGCAATTAGTAGTAGTATTTGAGTTGCTGACATGTAGGTGGTTTTCTGAGAGCCAAAATACGGAAAAGTTACAAGTGCTTATAGTTTGAAAGTGTTTAAAGTTAAAAAACTGCGAATAGTGAAGTAAAAAAAAATCGAGTGAACTCTGTAAATCTCTGTGAAAATTCTGCGAATCTCTAGGTAATAACATCCAGAGTAATCATTCGTGATAATTAGTGAAATCCGTGTCTAAAAATGCCAGAGTAATCCCATAGAAATTAGTAGTAACTAGTGAAATTCGTGTCAAACAAAACTACAAGAGTCATCAAATATAGATTAGTGAAAATTAGTGAAATTCGTGGCTAAGTTATAAATTAGCACTCTATGGAATTCTCTTCAAAACTTTTAGAAAATGCAGTTAACGAAATCTCGCAATTACCAGGTATTGGTAAGCGTACAGCATTGCGTTTGGCATTACATTTACTAAAACAACCCAAAGAGCAAACGCTAAATTTGTCTAATGCATTATCACATATGCGAGAAGATTTAAAATTCTGTAAATCGTGTCACAATATAAGCGATGTAGAATTATGCGAAATTTGCTCAAATCCGTTAAGAAAAGACGATATTATTTGTGTGGTCGAAGATGTTCGCGATGTTATGGCAATAGAAAACACAGCATCTCATAAAGGATTATATCACGTTTTAGGAGGTAAAATTAATCCTATAGAAGGTATTGGTCCTCACGATTTAAATATTGTGAGTTTAGTAGAAAAAGTAAGAACTGGAAATATAAAAGAACTCATTTTTGCATTGAGTCCAACTATGGAAGGCGACACAACTAATTTCTATATCTTTAAACAACTAAACGGTTTAGAAGTCGAAACATCAACAATTGCGAGAGGGATTTCGGTTGGCGATGAATTAGAATATGCCGATGAGATTACACTTGGACGCAGTATATTAAACCGTATTCCGTTTGAAGCTTCACTAAAATACTAATTGCATTTGCAACTTTCTATAATCATATTAAACTACAACGTACACTACTTTTTACAGTTGTGCTTGCAAAGCGTGGAAGCTGCTATTCAAGGTTTAGATGCCGAAATTATTGTAATCGATAACAACTCTCAAGATGATAGTTGTGCAATGGTAAAAAAGAAATTTCCAAATGTAAAACTTATAGAAAATAAAGAGAACTCTGGTTTTTCTAAAGGTAATAATATTGGTGTTAAGCAAGCAAAAGGCGAATACCTTTGCATACTAAATCCAGACACAGTTGTTGAAGAAAATACTTTTAAAACACTTTTGGCTTTCGCCGAAAAACAAAAGAGTCTCGGAATCGTTGGTTGTAAATTAATCGATGGCAACGGAAATTATTTACCAGAAAGTAAACGTAATGTTCCTGTAACCAAAATTGCAATTAATAAAGCGTTAGGGAATTCTAAACACTATTACGCAAACCATTTAAAAGAAAGTGAAATTGGTAAAGTAGATGTATTTGTTGGTGCTTTTATGTTACTAAAACGTAGTGTTTATAACGAAGTTAAAGGTTTCGACGAAGATTACTTTATGTATGGAGAAGACATAGATTTAAGTTACAAGATAAAAAAAGCAGGATATCAAAGTTTCTATTTTGGAGAAACTTCAGTTATCCATTATAAAGGAGAAAGTACCTTAAAAGACAAAACCTATGCGAAGCGTTTTTATGGTGCAATGCAAATTTTCTATAAAAAACATTTTAAAAGTAATATTGTTTTCGATGCTTTAGTGTTTTTAGGAATACAATCTGCAAGATTATTTGGAGGTAAAGCTTCAGTTGAAAAACTAAATTTCGAGAACTATACTTTGGTTTCGAATACAAAAAATGAAGCATTAAAGAGTAAACTATCGAAACCCGTAAAACAAGTTTCTAATCTTTCTGAAATAAAAGATAGAACTCAAGTTATTTTCGATGTTAATTGCATTAGTTTTCAAGAGATTATTCAGCAAATGGAAACTTCAGAAAAAAATAAAAATATATCATTCAAAATACTTCCAAAAAACGCTAATTTTATACTTGGAAGTCATTCCTCTAAAAGTAGAGGAGAGCTGGTACACTTTTAAGTATCATAGTATTAGAATAATAGAATTTAAAATTATATTGAATAGTCAGGTAAATAGACTATTTTTTAGTAATTTTGCATTCTAAAATTATAAAAAGACACATTTTTTATTAATATGGCAAGATTTGAACTAAAATTACCGAAAATGGGAGAAAGTGTTGCTGAGGCAACAATTACTTCATGGTTAAAAGAGGTTGGTGATACTATAGAACAAGATGAAGCAATCTTAGAAATTGCAACAGATAAAGTAGATAGCGAAGTGCCAAGTGAAGTAGATGGCGTTTTAGTAGAAATACTTTTTAATGTAGACGATGTTGTTCAAGTTGGGCAAATTATCGCTGTAATTGAAACAGAAGGTGAAGGTAATGCTTCTGCCGAAGCTCAAAAAACACAAGAAGTTGTAGAAGAGAAAACAGCTCCTGCTGTTGCAGATGTAGCACAAACAGTTGTTGCTGCTCAAGAAACTGCTGCACCAATTAGTTCTAATGGAGAACGTTTTTATTCGCCATTAGTAAAAAATATGGCTAAAGCCGAAGGTATTGCACAAGCAGAATTAGATACTATTCCTGGTTCTGGGAAAGATAGCCGTGTTACCAAAGCAGATATGCAAGCATATTTAAAAACTAGAGGTTCGCAACCAGTTCAAGCTATTGCTGCTCCAGTTACTCAAGCTGCTAAAGCTCCTGTAAAAACAGTAGCTAAAAAAACAGCTGCTCCAGTTATGGCTGCAGAAGGTGATGAAATTATAGAAATGACCAGAATGGGCAAAATTATTGCACATCACATGGTAGAAAGTGTGCAAACTAGTGCACACGTTCAAAGTTTTATAGAGGCAGATGTTACTAATATCTGGAATTGGAGAAAGAAAATGAAGGATGTGTTTATGAAACGAGAAGGCGAAAACCTTACGTTTACACCAATCTTTATGGAAGCTATTGCAAAAGCATTACGCGATTTCCCAATGATGAATATTTCTCTACAAGGCGATACAATCGTTAAAAAGAAAAATATTAACCTTGGTATGGCTGCTGCATTAGGTAACGGAAACTTAATAGTGCCAGTTATTAAAAATGCAGACCAGCTTAATTTAGTTGGTATGACGAAAGCTGTTAACGATTTAGCAGGTAGAGCAAGGGATAATAAATTAAAGCCAGACGATATTCAAGGTGGAACGTATACGGTAACTAACGTTGGTACGTTTGGTAGTATTATGGGAACACCAATTATTAATCAACCACAAGTAGGGATATTAGCTTTAGGTGCAATACGTAAAGTACCTGCTGTTATAGAAACTCCAGATGGCGATTTTATTGGTATTCGTTATAGAATGTTCTTATCGCACTCTTACGATCACAGAGTGGTAAATGGTGCACTTGGAGGTCAATTTGTTAAAGCAGTAAAAGATTATTTAGAGGCTTGGGATGTTAATCGTGAGATTTAAAATTATTTATTTATGTCATTCAGGGTATTCCGAATATATTTGGAGTCGAAGAATCTCATAAAGCATTCTAAATAGTAAAAAGATAGTAAAGCGAAAAGCACAGTTTTTATAACTGTGCTTTTTTTTGTTTTATAGTAAAGGTTTTTTGTTGTAGTACTTACTCTTTAAGCAAATCTTAAGGAATTGATTTAAAGTTAGTAAATTAAGTCTTTTATGTTGTGTTAATGTATTATAGTTTACATTAGCACCAATAAATCTATAGGTTTCATTAGAAATTTAGAACTACTCTGTTAAAACAACCAACTCAAACTGATTGGTTCCTGTTAATCTATAGCATTTTTATTTTTCTGTTTTATTTTATATTAACATTATTTTTAATTCACTTTCTTAATCCGTTCAGTTTCGGAGTACCCTTTAATTTATTATAACAAATCTTATTTATAGAGGTATAAATTATACTGAACTTAATTTGTTTAACACAAAAAAAACACATTTATGAAACCTACTTTCAATCATTTTTTAATTTCGTTTGTTTTATTATTTTCAATTAGTCTAAATGCTCAGGTTGGTATAGGAACCGAGGTGCCAGATGATTCCTCTATGTTAGATGTTTTTTCTGTTGAGAAAGGATTCTTAATGCCAAGATTAACGACAACCGAAAGAGATAATATGGTGTTGCCAGCGAATGGTTTAATGATTTATAATACATCTTATAATGATGGACAATTAAACACAGGAACTCCTTTAAATCCTATTTGGGTAGGTGTAAAAGGGTATGATGAGCCTACTGTTGGTTCTGTAGTTTTTGATGATATTATTAGTACCATATCTACAAGTAGTTTATTGGTGCCAGGTATGACAGTGTCTCCTCAAGTAGGTACCTTTCTTGTATTGTTTAATGCTCAGCAAAACAATTTAGAAGGATCATCATCATTTAGTAGTAGTCAAGCTATTATTGATATGGACCAAGTTTATCAAGATTTAACAGCTATGCCAGGAGGTGTGCCTCATGCTGCTGTTTTTACAGGAGGAGAAGTCTTGTCTCCTGGCGTCTACGATGTTGCAGGAGCAGCATCGATTGGAGGGGGTGTTCTTACTCTTGATGGAGGAGGGGATTCAGATTCTGTATTTATTATTAGAAGCACTGGAGCATTTACTACTGCAGCGACTTCAAGTGTAGTTTTAATTAATGGAGCAACTTCTAATAATGTATTTTGGATGTCTCAGGCAGCTATGTCTACTGCTTCAGGAGCTGCGATGAAAGGAACTTTAGTTTCTTTAGCCGGAGCTATTTCATTAGGCGCTAGTTCAAGTCTAGAGGGAAGAATGTTTACAAAGTCTGGAGCTGTAAGTATAGCGGCAAGTTGTATTGTTACAGTTCCATTGGGTGACTCGTTTATTGATTTAGGAGTTCTTTCTACACTTGCAATGTGGAGCTCTAATGGAGCAATTTCAGATACGGCAACTTCTTCGATTACTGGAGATGTTGGAACAGGATTGGGAGCTATAACAATAGTAGGTACACATTTTGGAGCGGAGTACTCTCCTGGGACAATGTCTGGAGATGCTACAACTTATAGTATATATCAAAATGGATTTGAGGTCGTTAATTCTAGTAGAATAATTAAATTGAACAGTTCAGTTGTTTCTCTACAAGCAATGATTACTACTCTTGCAATTGGAGAATCTATAGAGGTGCGTTGGAAGGTAAATGGTGGTGAATCGATACTTAATAATAGAGTATTGTCGCTAATTCGTTCTGTTTATTAATTATTTAGCATTTTTGAAAAGCAGAAATTAAGTTCGACTATTTTTTTAACATAGTCAAGCCAGTTTAAACACAAAAAGCACAGTTATAAACTGTGCTTTTTGTGTTTTATTAAATGTTTTAATTTTTTTACAATATACTTGTTCTTAATAAACTAAAAACTCAGGAAAAATTTCATCTTTTAAAGCCTGCCATTCGTCTTTTATTATACTATAATAAATATCGGTTCTGCTGTCTCCACTTGGTGCGACGTTGTTATTTCTAAAAACACCTTCTTTTTGCGCTCCTAGTTTTTCTACTGCTCTTTGCGCTTTTATGTTTTTGCTATCGACACTAAATTGTATTCTTTTAAACCCAATAGTTTCAAACCCAAATTGTAATAATTCATGCTTAGCAGCTTTGTTTAGTCCTGTGCCTTGAAAATCTGTTCCAAACCAAGTCCAACCAATCTCACATTTTTTATTTGCAGCATCTACGTTTCCGTACCTTGTACAACCTGCAACTTTATTAGTTTCTTTATCGATAATTAAAAAAGGATAGCAAAGACGGTTGTTTTTGTCCTTAATCGTTTTTGCTATATAGTTTTTTAAACCTTGTTCATTATTTATGTTCGATCCCATAAATTCCCAAATTTCTTTATCGAAAATTATGTCTTTAAGTTCTTCATTTCTTTCATCGGTAAAAGGAAGAAGTAAGACTCTATCGTTTTCAAGTTGAATATTTGATTTTAGAATTTTTATTTTCATGTCTTAAAACTGTTGTCAATGTTTTTATTCCCGAAATTTCGAGATTAAACGAAGGTCGACTATTTTTTTTGATAAAGTGAGTCTTGCTTAAATATCTAAAATAAACGTTTCTCTATTATTTAATAAATAATAAAATTATGGATTTGTAGACCATAATGCTACACTTTTTAACATAGCTCTTCTAGGTAACTTTAAACCTGCAACTACAAGCTCTGCAAAATCTTCTGGTTGTAAAACACTGTCTTGAGAGTCTTTATCTGCAATACCTAATTATACAGACATGTCAGACGCTATTGTGCTTGGTGTTAATGTGCAAACTCTAATATTGTTTTTACGTACTTCTTTCATTAAAGATTCCGACATTCCTATTACTGCAAATTTAGAAGCAGAATAGGCAGAAGTAGTGGCATTTCCGTTTAATCCAGCAGTAGAAGATACGTTAATAATATCACCTTCATTTTTTTCTATTAAATAAGGTAAAACCTCTTTAGTTACATAATACATTCCCATAAGATTGGTTTGTATAATTTGGCTCCATTGTTTAACATCCATATCGTTAAACGAACCAAAGGCAGCAATTCCAGCATTATTTACTAAAATATCTACAGTACCAAATGTGTTTATTATATTTTTTATACCAGTTTTTACTTCTTCGTAATTACTAACATCAAAAACAGAATAGGTAGCATTAATTCCAAGCGATTCTAATTCTAAAACGGTTTCTTTTAAAACGGTTTCATTTCTTCCTGTTATAGCCACGTCTATTCCTTCCTTTGCAAAAGCAATGGCTGTCGCTTTTCCTAATCCTCTTCCGCCTCCAGTAATTATTGCTTTTTTACTTTTTAAATCTTTCATTTATTAAATCTTATTATTTTTGAGGTGTATATTTTCAAATAATTAAAGCTTAGTTAAAAGCCTCACGTAAAGCACCAATAAAATCTTCAACGCTCGAAATATTATTATAAACCTCACTCTCTATTTTTAAAAGTGGAATGCGGTTTTCGAAACGGTTCTTTTTATCTGCTTGAAATTCTTTAATTATTTTAAGATAAATGGTACTGTCTTTATCGATATTATACTCTGTGTAAGCAATCTTATTGTTCTCTAAAATACGTTTGGTGTCTGGGCAAATAACACAGTCGTTTTTAGTAAAAATTGTTACTTTCTGGTCTTTAATAGCGCGATCTAATTTAAACTCTAAAACTTCAAAATCTTTTTCTAAATCTAAAGCGTAAGCAACTTCATTAACAATAAAAACAGAGTCGTAGTTGCCTTCTGTTTCTGTTAGTTGAATAAGTGTCATTATTTTTATTTTGCTGTTAGCAGCAATATTTCTAATAATAGGCCTGTTGCTACTACGTCTATAATCTTTGGTATCTACTTTTAGGAAAATATCGTAAGAAATAGAATCTGTATTTGTAACGTAGAGCGTAAGGCGTTTGCCTTTTTTTTCTTCGGAAAGTTTAACGAATTTATGATCGTTTTGAGCAAAACTATTTAATGTAAGTAGCAAGAAAGTTATTAGAGTAAGGTATGTCTTCATATTTATAATTGATATCAAAGTAAAAATAATATAATACATTTATATTTGCATAAATCGCACCAGTTTTTGGTGCAAAATTAACAATTACATGCAATTAAATCTCACAAAACCAATTTGCTTTTTCGATTTAGAAACTACAGGTATTAATATTTCTAAAGATAGAGTTGTTGAAATCTCGATTTTAAAGGTGTTTCCAAACGGAAATAAAGAAAGTAAAACATGGTTGGTAAATCCAGAAATGCCAATTCCAGCAGAAGTTTCACTTATTCATGGTGTAACAGACGAGCGTGTTGCAAACGAGCCAACATTTAAGGAATTAGCAAAAGAGATTAGTGTAATGACTAAAGATTGTGATTTGGCAGGATTTAATTCTAACCGCTTCGATATTCCATTATTAGCAGAAGAAATGCTTCGTGCAGAAATGGATTTTGATATGAAAGGAAGAGTTGCTGTAGATGTGCAAACTATTTTTCATAAAATGGAAAAACGAACACTTGGAGCAGCTTATAAATTTTACTGCGATAAAAGTTTAGAAAACGCACATACTGCAGAAGCTGATACATTAGCAACTTACGAAGTGTTAAAAGCACAATTAGACCGTTACGAAGAATTAGAAAACGATACTAAGTTTTTAGCAGAGTTTAGCGTGCATAAAAAGTTTGCCGATTTCGCAGGTTTTATTAATTTTAACGAAGATGGAGAAGAGTGTTTTTCTTTTGGAAAGCATAAAAATAAAAAAGTATTGGATGTTTTAGATAAAGAACCAGGTTACTTTGGTTGGCTTTTAAATGCCGATTTCCCTCTTTATACTAAAAAAGTATTGACAGCTATCAAGTTAAGAGCCTTCAATAATAAGATTTAATTTCTCTGTCATTCCTGCGAAGGTAGGAATCCAATTTTAAAATTGCATTAATATAATAAGATTCCCATTTTCATGGGAATGACAAATTAAAAATTTGCCATGAAACTAATCTGCATAGGAAGAAATTACACAGACCATATTAAAGAGTTGGAAAACGAAAAACCAACAGATCCTGTTGTGTTTTTAAAGCCCGACACTGCAATTTTATTAAAAAAACAACCGTTTTTTATACCAGAATTTTCTAACGATGTGCATCATGAAGTTGAGGTTTTGGTAAAAATTAATCGCGTTGGAAAATATATCGATAAAAAATTCGCACATAAATATTATAGCGAAATAGGTCTAGGAATCGACTTTACAGCACGAGATTTACAAGCACAATTAAAAGCAAAAGGTTTACCTTGGGAAAAAGCTAAAGCTTTCGATGGGTCAGCAGTAATAGGTAGTTGGTTGCCAAAAACAGAATTTAAAGATTTAAACAATTTAGGTTTTAGTTTAAAAAAGAACGACGACATTGTACAACAAGGAAATACAAGCCTAATGTTGTGGAAAATTGACGAAATTGTAGAATATGTCTCAAAATATTTTACTTTAAAGATTGGAGATATTATATTTACGGGAACTCCAGCAGGAGTTGGCAAGGTTGTTGCTAATGATAAACTAAAAGGATTCATAGAGGATAAGCAGTTATTTTCTATAACAGTTAAGTAAATGGAAGAACACTACAAACTACACAGATTAAGAGAATTAGCAGAAGGTGACGAAGAGTTTATCTTAGCTTTAGCTGAAACTTTTTTAGAAGAAGTGCCTGCAGATGCTATAGTTTTAAAAGAAGCTGTAGAAAGTGGTGATTTTCTTCAGACCTACCAAACAGCGCATAAAATGAAGCCTACAATCGATGTTTTCGAATTAGGTGTTCTTGATAAACTAATTGTTGTTCAAGATTGGGGAAAACTAGAAAAAGAGAATGAAGATGTTTCTTCTCAATTAGCAGACGTTTTAGAAGCTGTAGAAAAAGCGGCAAACGAAATTAAGTCTGATTTCAATTTATAATACATAATACATGCAAGCCGAAATTATTACCATTGGAGACGAGATTCTCATTGGGCAAGTAGTAGACACTAATTCGGCATTTATTGGTAAAGCACTCAATAGCATTGGTGTTTCTGTTTACCAAATAACATCCGTACAAGACGATAAACAACATATTTTAAAAGCATTGGCTGAAGCCGAAGAAAATGCAGATATTATTATTGTTACAGGAGGATTAGGTCCAACCAAAGACGACATTACAAAACATACCATCTGCGAATATTTTAACGATACTTTAGTTAGAAACGCCTTAGTAACAGAAAATATAGAAAAACTGTGGCGAGATCATGTAAAGCAGCCTATGCAACAAGTAAACTTAGATCAAGCATTTATGCCTACAAAAGCAAAAGTATTGATGAATTTGGTTGGTAGTGCTCCTGGAATATGGATTGAAAAAGACGGCAAAGTATTTATATCAATGCCAGGCGTGCCTTTCGAAATGAAGGCATTAATGGAAGAAGAAGTACTTCCAAAGCTAACAATAAAATACAAGCGACCATTTATTCTGCATAGAACATTACTAACGTATGGAATGGGAGAAAGTAGATTGGCAGCAAAAATAGAATCTTGGGAAGATAATTTACCAGATTATATTAAGTTGGCTTACTTACCAAATTTAGGAAAAGTAAGATTAAGGCTTTCTGGTAAAGGATTCGATGAGCAAGCATTAAATATTGAAATAGAAAAACAGATTAAAACTGTTTTGCCATTAATAGAAGACGTCTTTGTAGGCTTCGAAGAAGATGGAGATATAGAAGTGTTAATTGCAAAGCAGCTAACTAAAAAGAACAAAACGTTAGCCATTGCAGAAAGTTGTACAGGAGGAAAACTAGCAGAAACATTCACGCAACACGCAGGAGCATCCTCCTTTTTTAAAGGCGGAATGATTACTTATGCAACCCAAACTAAAGTTGATGTTTTAGGCGTTTCTACAGACTTAATAAAGAAGTATTCTGTAGTAAGCGCAGAAGTTGCCGAAGCAATGGCAGTAAAATGTAGAGCATTATATAAAAGTGATTACGCAATTTCTACAACAGGCACTGCAGGACCAACAAAAGGAGATTCAGATGCAGAAGTTGGAACTGTTTTTATTGCATTAGCGACAAAAGAAGGTGTTTTTTCTCAAAAATTTGAGCTTGGAAATAACCGTACAAGAGTGATAAACAAGGCAGTAAATAAGGCTTTAGAGCAGCTTCAAAAAGAAATTTTTAAAAATTGACAAAAAACAGATTGTCAATACTAAAACATTCCCTATATTTGCACCTCGAATTTTAATAACAATTTAAAGTTATAAGTAATGTCAAGAGTTTGTGAACTTACAGGAAAGAAAGCAATGGTTGGAAACAACGTATCGCATGCAAAGAATAGAACTAAACGTACGTTTGATGCTAATTTAATCAAAAAACGTTTCTTCATACCTGGAGAAGATAAGTGGGTAACTTTAAAAGTTTCTACTTCTGCTTTAAAAACAATCAACAAGATTGGGATTGTAGCAATGTTAAAAGATGCAAGAGCTAAAGGATTTATAAAATAATAGCCAAGCTATAAAGGAATAAGAAAATGGCAAAAAGAGGAAACAGAGTACAAGTAATATTAGAGTGCACAGAGCACAAAGATTCTGGACAACCAGGAACTTCTCGTTATATTACAACTAAGAATAAAAAGAACACACCAGATAGAATGGAGATTAAGAAATTTAATCCAATCTTGAAGAAAATGACTGTTCATAAAGAAATTAAATAATAAGGAACCATGGCAAAGAAAACCGTTGCGTCTTTACAGACATCGTCAAAAAGATTATCAAAAGCAATCAGAATGGAAAAGTCTCCAAAAACAGGAGCTTACATGTTTGTTGAAAAAATCATGGCACCAGAATTAGTAGCAGATTTCTTAAACAAGAAATAAGTTAACTTCTTATATACTTTTATTAAAGCTACTTTCTTTTAGAGAGTGGCTTTTTTAGTTGCATAATACTTAAATTATCCCGTTTTTATAGCGGGATTTTTTGTGGAATAACAAAATATCTTAAATAATTCAAAAATATTCAGTTTCTTTACATTAATATGACAAAGTAGCAGTTTTGTAAAAAAGGCTTAACTATTGTTATTATAATTATGGCGTTACCTAAAGGTCGGGCTTTCCGCTATATCTTTTGCAGAAAGAGCAAAAAGGTTAAGACTATTGAGGAATAGTCGAGCGGCTTTAATCCCTAACGCTGAAATAATGTGAAGTATCAACTTCACAACTCAACAACAAACAACAAATAGTAATGAGTTTTTTTAAAAAAATATTTTCTTCAGAAAAAAAGGAAACTTTAGACAAAGGTCTAGAGAAAACAAGCACAAGTTTTTTAGGTAAACTAAGTAAAGCGGTAGCAGGAAAATCTAAAGTAGATGAAGACGTTTTAGATAATCTTGAAGAAGTGTTAGTTTCTAGCGATGTTGGAGTAAATACAACGCTAAAAGTAATAACACGTATAGAAGAGCGTGTAGCAAAAGATAAATACTTAGGAATAGACGAACTTAATAAAATCCTTCGAGAAGAAATAGCAGGATTATTAAGTAAAACCAATTCTGGAGAAGAGACAGAATATACCATTCCTAAATTGGCACCTCAAGCAGACGGAACAAAAACACCTTATGTATTAATGGTAGTTGGTGTAAACGGAGTAGGAAAAACAACAACCATAGGTAAGTTAGCATACCAGTTTAAAAAGCAAGGCTTAAACGTGGTTTTAGGAGCAGCAGATACGTTTAGAGCAGCAGCAATTGAACAATTACAGGTTTGGGCAGATAGAGTAGAAGTGCCAATGGTAAGACAAGATATGGGAAGTGATCCAGCAAGTGTAGCTTTCGATGCTTTAGAATCTGGAGTTACTCAAAATGCAGATGTTATTATTATTGATACAGCAGGACGTTTACATAATAAGATTAACTTAATGAATGAGTTAACTAAAGTAAAACGTGTTATGCAAAAAGTAATTGGAGATGCACCACACGACGTTTTACTTGTTTTAGATGGCTCTACGGGTCAAAATGCATTCGAGCAAGCAAAACAGTTTACAGCAGCAACAGAAGTAACTTCTTTAGCAGTTACAAAACTTGATGGAACAGCAAAAGGAGGAGTTGTAATTGGTATTAGTGACCAATTTCAAATTCCTGTAAAATATATTGGTGTTGGAGAAGGTATTGAGGACCTGCAAGTTTTTAACAAGCATGAATTTGTGGACTCGTTTTTTAAGTAATAAATTCCTGCGAAAGCAGTAATCTTATTAATTATTGTGTTAATAGTATTTTATGTGTCATTATAAGACACAAAGTGCGTGGCAATCTATTAAACTAAAATTTCATAGTTTTACTTTATGAGTCATACTATATTTCACGATGTTGTAATTAAAACAAAAAAAGAAAACGTGTTTAATGCTTTTACACAACCAGAGCATTTAAACAATTGGTGGACTTTAAAATCTTCAGGGAAACCCGAAATAAACGCAGATTATAACCTCAATTTTACAGACCAATACAATTGGTACTTTAAAGTTTTAGAAGTTAGATTAAACAAATCATTCTATTTAAAAACAACAAAAGCTGATGACGATTGGAATCCAACAACTTTTGGTTTCGAATTAAAAGAGCACGAAGATGGTACTTTGGTAGAATTTACACATACTAATTGGCAAGAAAATAATCATCATTTTCGAAACACTTCTTATTGCTGGGCATTATTACTAAAAGGTTTGAAAACTTACCTTGAAAAAGATGTTATTGTTCCTTTTAATGAACGTGATTAATCAATTAGTAAATTAATTTTCTCCCATAAATCATTATCAAAAGTAGAGAGTGCAAAATTAGAATTGTCTGCAGCTTCTCCCATTCTAACAATAACAAGTTTTTTGCTTGGGACTATGTATGTTTTTTGATCATTTTTACCTAAAGCTGCAAACATATCGCTAGGTGCATTAGGAATTAACTCTCCATTAAATTCAAGCTGACTTTGTGGTAAATGATATGTATTTTTTCCGTTTAGCCACCATAAATAGCCATAAGCTCTATTAATGTCTTGAGAAGTGGATGTTGCTTCATTTATAAAGTTTTCTGGAATAATTTGAGACGTTTCCCATTTTCCATTTGCAGACATTAATAAACCAAAACGCGCCATACTTCTTGTATTACTCCAGTACACACTTAAGTCACTAAAAGGAATCCAAGCTCCAGTCATGCCTATTCTGTCTCTAAGTTTTGTATTGAAATAGTTAGACCAACTTTGGTTACTTGCTTGAGTAATTACATCTTGCATTTTTACATAGACATTATGGTATGCCCATCTTTCTCCTGCGTCTGTAACATATTGTAAGTTTTCTGGTAAAACCGAATCTCCAATACTATCATCAAGACCTGTGGTCATGGACAATAAATTTTCACAAGTTATTAATTGTTCTTTTTCTATTGAAGCGCTTGTCCATCCTGTGCCTAAATAATCAGATACTTTATTGTTAATATTTATTAGATTTTCGTGTTGGGCAATTCCAGAAATGGCTGTTGTTAGTGTTTTGCCTGCACTTGCCCAATACCAGTTAGATTCAATATCATGATTATTAAAATAGTTTTCTATAACAATTTTACCATCGTGGAGCACAATAAAACCTTTGGTGTTTTTTTCTTCTAAATAATCTAAAAGTGGTTGTAATTGGCTTTCATTCCAATTCAAGCTATTTATAGATTTTGTTTCCCAATTAGTGCCGTCAACTGTTGGGAAATAAACAGATTCTATTTCTGTAACATCTTCAATTACTGTTTCGTTTGTACTACAGTTACTAATTAATAGAAAGAGTATTAAATAAAATGACGGTATTAAAACTTTCATAGACAGTGGTTTTGTAATTAGACTATAAAGAAAACTAAAAGTTTAATGTTTCACTATTATTCATATATCTTAAATCATTACGTATCTTTGCAATCCAAAATTAAGATATGCGTACTAAGTCACTTAAGAAGAACAAAATCAATGTAATAACTCTTGGTTGTAGTAAAAATGTTTACGACAGCGAAGTGTTAATGGGACAACTAAAAGCTAGCGGTAAAGATGTTGTACATGAGCAAGAAGGAAATATTGTTGTGATTAATACTTGTGGTTTTATTAATAATGCCAAAGAGGAAAGTGTGAATACCATTTTGGAGTACATGCAGAAAAAGGAAGATGGTGATGTAGACAAAGTATTTGTTACTGGTTGTCTTTCTGAAAGGTATAAACCAGAGTTACAAAAAGATATTCCAAACGTTGATCAATATTTTGGAACTACAGAATTACCAGGTTTATTAAAAGCTTTAGGTGCAGATTATAAACACGAACTAATAGGTGAGCGTTTAACAACAACACCTAAAAATTATGCGTATTTAAAAATTGCTGAAGGTTGCGACAGACCTTGTAGTTTTTGTGCTATTCCGTTAATGAGAGGAAAGCATAAAAGTACGCCTATTGAAAACTTAGTTATTGAATCAGAAAAACTTGCAGCAAACGGAGTAAAAGAATTAATACTTATAGCTCAAGATTTAACGTATTACGGATTAGATATCTACAAAAAAAGAAACTTAGCCGAGTTACTTGAAAACTTAGTAAAAGTTGAAGGTATCGAGTGGATTCGTTTACATTATGCATTCCCAACAGGTTTTCCTATGGATGTGCTTGATATTATGAACCGCGAACCTAAGATTTGTAACTATTTAGATATACCATTACAACATATTAGCGATTCTATATTAAAAAGTATGCGTCGTGGTACTACAAAAGAAAAAACTACGAAGTTGCTTAAAGAATTTAGAGCAACTGTTCCAGACATGACAATTAGAACAACATTAATTGTTGGTTATCCAGGAGAAACACAAGAGAATTTTGAAGAACTTAGGGAATGGGTTCGCGAGATGCGTTTTGAACGTTTAGGTTGTTTTACATATTCTCATGAAGAAAACACACATGCATTTAATTTAGTAGATGATGTGCCTCAAGATGTTAAGCAAGATCGTGCTAATGAAATTATGGAAATTCAATCTCAGATTTCTTGGGAATTAAATCAAGAAAAAATAGGTCAAGAGTTTAAGGTAGTTATCGATAGAAAAGAAGGCGAATACTTTGTTGGAAGAACAGAATTCGATTCTCCAGATGTAGATAACGAAGTGCTAATTAATGCAACAACAACCTATTTAAAAACAGGAGAATATACTACAGTAAAAGTTACTGAAGCTGCAGATTTCGATTTATACGCAGAACCAGTTACTAAATAGAAATATTAGTTATTAAGATTTCTTTTAAAGTTCTGCTAAAGCAGTATAAGCATCCATACTAGAGAAATTAGCTTCTAGAGGAAACACATTGTATTCTAATATTTTAACAACTTTCATAAGTTTATTGAAGTCTTTTTGCTTGTAAATACGCATTAAACTATCATCTGCTTTAAAGTACATTTGAGTGGTGTTTGTAGCCATGTCGTTTCCGTAGAAAAACAAAATTTCATTTTTCTTTGGTTTAAAATAACGATAGTCTTCAGTAATATTTCCGTCTTTTAGATAATAAATCTTAAGATTTATTTTTTCAGTTTCAACATCATTTTGAATATTTAATTCTGTTGGATGTATCTTATAACGCGTGACTTGTAATAAATTACTATCATTGTTTTGAGCTGAAATAAAAGAGGTAACAAAAAGGAACAGGAGTATTAGGGAATACTTCATTTAAGGGATAATGTTTAAGGGTTGCTATTAATATTTACGAATAAAGCAATAATTATTTGATAACTCAAATAAATTGGTATAAAATCGTAAAAATAATTATCAGTTTAGCTTTTTTAGATGTTATTTGTCTCTAAGTATTTAAAGTTCCTCATTATCAGTTTCATAACTAAATTTAAAATAAAAAACATGGCTTTAACAGAATCTAATAGTTTCGAAAATGGAACACTTGCACCTGAATTTTCTTTACAAGATGTTGTTACAGGTAAGTTAATGAATCTTCAAGATTATACAGGAGATAAAGGAACTGTAATAATGTTTATATGTAATCACTGTCCATTTGTAGTACATGTAAATGCGCAATTGGTAAAAGTTGCTAACTATTACCAAGAGAAAGGAATTGGGTTTATTGCTATAAGTAGTAATGATGAAGCGACTTATCCTCAAGACAGACCAGAATTAATGAAGCATGTTGCAGCTAATTTAAAATATCCTTTCCCTTATTTATACGATGAAACTCAGGAAGTAGCTAAAGCTTATGACGCAGCTTGTACTCCAGATTTTTATGTGTTTGATGCTAATTTAAAAGCAACATATCATGGGCAGTTAGATAATTCTAGACCTGGAAATGGGATTCCAGTTACAGGAAAAGACTTGCGTGAAGCTATAGATGCAGTATTAAATAATAAAGCACCTTTAGAAAACCAAAAACCAAGTATAGGTTGTAATATTAAGTGGAAGTAGTTTCGTTTTTTAAGGATTTTACTATTTCCTTTTTATAAATTTTAGTGTAGCGTTCTCCAAATGTGTCTATAATGGTAGCCATTGCAAAATGAATCATTAAGGCAGTTGAAATTCCAAAGGATATAGATTTAATATCTGTTTTAGATTGAATAATAGCTAAAACAAAGAAAAGCATAGCATATATGCATTTTAGAATAAAGAAAAATTTTAGGTTTTTGTCTATAATCAACTTGTCTTTTTCGAGGTAGTCTTTAGGTGACTCTTGATATGTTTCTAGTTTACTATTTACATTGTTTGTATTGTTTACGAGAAAATAACCTGTAATAAATACACCAGTTTCTATAGTTCCAAGTATAAGCATGGTAATATCAAAACCTTAAATTGAGGTTTTGATATTATAAAAAATAGACCTACAGAAATAGAAACCAAAAACTCCAACGCTTAGGCCAAGCAGTCGTTCGCTTTGTAAATAATGAGATACAAATTCCATATTACTTAATTTTATTAAACTTTAGTTTCTTCGATTGCATTTGCTTACCATCCACGTTTATTGTTTTAAAGGTGATTTCTGCCCAAATGGAATCTTGAGTTTTATTGTTTTTCGATGTTACATTATATAATAGTTTCATTTTTTGTGTAGAATCGTTGGGTTTTAATACGCTTCCTTTTAGTCTTAAACTATCTATTGTAATTTCTAAGCTTTTTGGTACTGCTAAGCTATCTTTTGTGAATGTTTTTAATTGTGATGTTAGAGAGTCTTTAAATTTAGGATGTTTTTGTATTAACGTTAATACATCGTATAATTCTTGAAGTTTCTCAGTTGTTAATTCTTTAAATTCAAAAGTTTCGGTTTTATTATTAGTAGTTGTTTCTTCAGGAACATAAAATTCCTCAAGTTCCAGATCCATTCTCACGTCTTCAGTAACTTGTTCCATTTCACTAGAACTTTTTACGGTTTTATTTTTGCAAGAAACCATAATTAATACAATAAAAATATAGAGGGATTTTTTCATTTTATTATAAATTTTAGAGTTCCAATTTTTCCGTTTTCTATAGATTTATCTAAAATTTCTATCTTTTTTAAGCTTTTTGTTGGTATTGTTAATATTCTAATAAACTCATCTTTAGAATATAACTCAATGTCCATTTTGTTTTTAAAAAGCCTGTAAATTTTGGCATCATTGGCTATGAGTAAATCTAATTTTTTTATGTGTGCTTTCCAATCTTTAATATTACCATTCGCATAGTAATGTAGCATTAATGCATAATCATCTGGTTTTACTTTTACAATTTGGTTGTAATTAGAGTTTATATTTCTAATTATGGTATCTGTTTTATGGTAAGGAGATTGTACTACAAATTTTATAATGTCGTTTTTTGTTTTAAATAAAAAGCAACCCAAGCTATCCGTTTTATAATGCATTGGAGACTCGTTATCCTGTAATATTTTTATATCTAATGGAATAGAGGTGATGTTTTCATTTTTAATAGCATCTATAAAACAAAATTCGAAAGTGTTTCTAGAATCAATGGTGAATAAAAGTAGCAAAAGAGGTAAAGGAGATAGAAACCATAATTTTGATATTTTTTTCTTTTTAGCAGATGTTTCCATAAAAGTATTTTCTGCTTTAAAAGCATTCCAATTTTTATAATCTACATAAGTACTTAGTAAGTTTAAGACATCTATTCTTGGTAGTTTTTTAGGCTCATTTTTAATGTATGTATAAAACCATTTTTCACTAACCTTTCCTTTAACTTTATCGAATAAGTCGTTTTGAAATATAGTTATGTCTTCACCTTTCCAATCTGTAATAGGAGAATTACAGCTGTTGTTTTTTAAAAAAGTAGCTTCGATAGCTTTTTTTAAGTGGTTAAAAAGATGTTGGTCTTTGTTATTCAAATTATTATATCTATCTAGTAGTTAGTGGTTTATATGTTGTAAAATGTTTTACAAATACTTTACAAGAGTTTTTCAAAAGAAAAACGGTTAATGGTAATAGGTTTGTTTTAGTAATTCTTAAAAATATAAAATTATGAAAGCAATGAGAGTAAAAAACGGATTAAAAATTTCAGTAATAATAATGTTCATATTTATGTATGGATGCAAACAGAGTAGCTATAAAGAATTTGTAATGGCTGATGCTGTAGAAGTTTCTGAAAGTTATGAGATAGTTGAAGAGAAAGAAATGACTTATAAATTAAATTCTAACCAAACAAATGTACCTTTAAATTTAAAGATTATTAAAACAGCTTCTTCGAGATATAAGGTGAAAAATATAGTGACCGCTACACGTCGAATTAAAATAATAGCGCAAAAGCATGGTGCTTATATTTCTGATTTAAGATTCCAAAACGATTTGTATAAAAAGGAAAATAGATTTACTATTAAAGTACCTCAAAAGTATTTTGATACCGTTATGGACTCAGTAAACACTGTTGTAGATTTTGTAGAATATGAAAACATTACAACTAAAGATGTTACCGAAGAATATATAGATATTGAAACCAGACTAAAAACAAAATTAGAAGTAAAAGCACGTTACGAAACTATCTTGCGTAAAAATGCTAAAACGGTAGAGGATATATTGTTGACAGAAGATAAGCTACGTATTATTCAAGAGGAAATAGAATCTGCCCAAGGACGATTAAAATACCTAACAAATAAAGTAGCTTTTAGCACAATACAAATAGATTTATATGAGCCTGTAGAGTATAAAGCAGAACCAGAAACATACACTAAAACTTTTTGGGATGAAACAAAGCAAGGTTTTGCTAACGGTTGGTGGTATATAAAATCATTTGTTGTTGTTTTAATTAATTTGTGGCCTTTATTAATTATAGGATTAGTTACATTCTTTTTTGTAAGAAAGCGTCTTAAAAAATAAGAGATATATAATTTTATGAAAAATAGAATATATGATTTACATATTCTTTATTTTTACACTCTAAAAATTACAAATAATGCAACAAACAACAAATACTATATTAATGATTCGTCCAATCAGTTTTAGAATGAACGAACAAACAGCAATTAACAACTATTTTCAAGAAAATTTAGATATAAAAAATGCTGAAATTAATGCAAAAGCGCAAGAAGAATTTGATGCTTTTGTAGAGAAATTAAGAGCTGTAGGTGTTAATGTTGTTGTGGAGCAAGACGATATATTATTAGACACTCCAGATTCTATTTTTCCTAACAATTGGATGAGTTTTCATGAAAATGGAAATGTAGGACTATATCCTATGTTTGCAGAAAACAGAAGAAAAGAAAGACGCGACGAGGTTTTTATGCGTTTGGAAAAAGAAGGATTTAAAATAAATAACATTGTAGATTATACTGCAGCAGAGGATGAAGGTGTGTTTCTAGAAGGTACTGGAAGTTTACTATTAGATCGTGTAAATGACAAAGCGTATTGTGCTTTATCACCTAGAGCAGACGAAGGTTTGTTTATAGAATTTTGCGAAGATTTCGAATACACTCCAGTTGTTTTTACAGCTAACCAAACAGTAGATGGTAAGCGTATGGCTATATATCACACAAATGTAATGATGTGTTTAGGCGAAACATTTGCGGTAATTTGTTTAGATACTATAGACGATAAAAAGGAACGCAAAAACGTAATCAATAATCTTAAGGAGGATGGTAAAGAAATAATAAAAATTACTGAATCTCAAATGGCAAACTTTGCTGGTAACATGTTACAAGTAAAAGGTAAAGACGATAAATTATATTTAGTAATGAGTCAAGCAGCTTACAATTCTTTATCTGAAGCTCAAATAAAAAGCTTAGAAAAGCATTGCGAAATATTATCAAGCTCTTTAGAAACTATTGAAACTTGTGGTGGAGGGAGTGCACGCTGTATGATGGCAGAGGTATTTCTACCAAAGGTGTAGTTCAAGTATTTACAGGATTTTTAGTTCTAGATTTAGGCAGCTCTACAAAAAAGGTGCTGCCTACATTTAGTTCACTATCTACCCAAATACGACCTTGATTAAGTTCTACCAATTCTCGACAAATAGTTAAGCCTAATCCAGTTCCTTTTTCGTTGTCAGTTCCAACAGTTGTAAATGTATTGCTACCAAATAACTTGTGCTGGTTTTCTACAGTAATACCAACACCGGAATCTGAAATACTAAATGTTCCACTACTAATACCCATACTGTTGGCTATAGTAATAGTATCTCCTTTTACACAAAACTTAACAGCGTTTGCTAATAGGTTTTGAATAATTATTTCTACCATACTTCTGTCTGCATAAACAACATCTGCAATAGTTATATCTCTTAAAACAATGCCTTTACTTTGTATTTTTCGCTCTACTAATTTTATTTTTTCGTGAAACACTTCTTGTATGTCAAATAAAGAAGGTTTTGGTTCTAAAGACTGCATTTGTGATTTAGACCAATTAAGTAAATTGAATAGTAGAAGTGAAGCATTATTTACGTTTTCACTCAGTTCTGGTAACAAGCTATTATACTCCTCTTGAGATAATTGGCCATCTTTTAGTAAATCAATAAAGCCTTTTGTGGAGGTTAGCGAATCTTTTAAATCGTGAGAAACAATAGAAAACAGTTTGTCTTTAACATTATTAGTACTTTCTAAGTGCTTACTTTGTTCTAAGATTGCTTCATTTTGCAATTTTATTTTTTGGTTTTTATCCTCAAGATCTTTAGTATATTTTACTCTACTACTTCGTTTTAAATAAAATAAAACAAAGAATATTAAAAGAACAGCAAAAGCGGCTAAAACGGCATAAAAAATCAACTTTAAACGGTCTAGTTTTCTTTTGCTTTCAACATCTACTATATTAATAGAGGTTGTGTTTTTTACAGTTTCATTGGGTATTGTTTCTATTTCACTAAGAGGTTTTTCTTCAAGAATAATGTTGTTCTGTTTTTGTTTTTCGGCATCTAATTTCGATTTTACTTTATTGTATTCTCTTTGCCAAGCAAAAGCTTTCTCAAATCTTCCTTTTGTAGAATCTAAAGCCTTCATAAGCTTATAGCTTTCTAATAACTCAAGTTTATCGTCAATCTTTCTTCCTAAATAACCTGCTTCTAATAATTGTTCTTCAGCAGTTTTAAAATGATTATTCAATATGTTTAATTCGCCTAAATGATTAAGGGACTTTAATATGCCTTGTTCATTATCTAATTGCTTGTTTAATTCTAAGCTTTCAAATAAATACTTTGTAGAAGTTCTGTATTCTTTAGTTTTTATATGCACACCTCCTAATTCTGGAAGAATACGTGCTCTAAGTTTTTGGTCGTATGGTTTAACATTAGCAAGCGCTTTCTGGTAATGAAGTATTGATTTTGGATAGTCTTTTTTTATTAAATTTAATCTTGCTAAATTAATATTACACTCAATTATACTATTAGTATTATTAACGTGTTCTTCAACCTCTAAATTTTTTAGAGCGTAATCTATAGCTTTTTCAATTTCACCACTGTTTTGGTATGCCTTTGCTAAATTTCGATAGCCGAAAGCTAAATCGTCATTTACTTCCCCTTTTTCTAATTCATCAATACTATCATGAGCATATTTTAGGCCTTTTTTATAATTGCCATACTCAATTTCTAAAACAGCTAATTGGTTTTTTACTTTAGCAAGTGATAATGAGTCTTTAAGTATGCTAAATATTTTTTTTGCTTTGTTAAATTGATTAAAAGCATTTAAGTAATCACCTTCTTTATTAAAAATCAATCCTTTGTAGTAGGAAATATTGGCAAGTCCTTTTTTGTACTTTAAATTTTCAAATAACGCTTCGGTAGCTTTAATCTGTTTTAAAGCATTATTGTAGTCTTTAGCGTCGTAAAGTAGTTTTATTATTTCAAGAGAAGTTTCAACTTTCGTGGAGTCTGTTTTTTGGAAAGTTAATTCCATATTCGGTTGTTCTAGTTCTTCATTTTGTGAAAAAGCAGTGTAGGGTAATATAAAGCATAAAAGAATAATTAGTCTTCTCATAAATACTTATGGCAAAAAGTAACAATAGTTAACTAAAGGTTTCTATGGTTTTGTAAAGGTTATTTACAATAGATATAAACATTTGTTTGTTAGAATTAATTTAAGTTGAATAAATAGCTTGTCAAAAATTAGAAAAAGCCTTCTATTATACTAATTTATAGGTTTTAATACCAAAATATTAGTTTAAGTGAACTGGCTTAGTTATGTCTATGCAATTTAACGATAAATAGGAAATTTAATACAAAAATATTCGATTTGTCGATGAAATGCATAATGTTGTTTTTTCTGCTAAAAAACTAAGGTTTGCTAACATAGTTTTAGATCTGTTAGAGGAAGAAAGAAAGGATTATTTATACCTTTTTTAGACTATAAACCTTGTTTTTTTTGCTTGGCTAAAAATCCTATAGAGAAATCAAAAGATTATAAATTATGTTAAGTCAATATATACTATATTTGTCGGTCTAAAATTAGACCTAAAATGAACCTTCAAGCAACATTAACACAAGCGGTAAAACAAGCTATTAGCACAGTTTATAAAGCCGAATTAGAAACCGTAGAATTTCAAGCAACACGTAAAGAATTTGCTGGAGATATTACAGTAGTTGTGTTTCCAATGTTGCGCGTGGTAAAAGGAAATCCTGTACAAATAGGAGAAGCTATTGGTCAATTTTTAGTGGATAATGTAGAAGAAGTAAAAGCGTTTAACGTAGTAAAAGGCTTCTTAAATATTGAAATTGTAGATGCGCATTATGTAGCATTTTTCAATGAGATTAAAGATCAAGACACTTTTGGATTTACAACACCTAAAGCAGAAGATAAAGCTGTAATGGTAGAGTATTCTTCGCCAAACACAAACAAGCCTTTGCATTTAGGGCATATTCGTAACAACTTATTAGGTTATAGTGTTGCCGAAATTATTAAAGCCTCTGGTAAGAAAGTATATAAAACACAGATAATTAACGATCGTGGTATTCATATTTGTAAAAGTATGTTAGCTTGGCAACGTTATGGTAATGCTGAAACTCCAGAGTCTACAGGCTTAAAAGGAGACAAGCTGGTTGGTAATTACTATGTAAAGTTCGATCAAGAATATAAAAAAGAAATAGCTGCTTTAATTGCTGAAGGTAAAACTAACGATGAGGCAAAAAAAGAAGCACCAATTTTAATTGAAGCACAACAAATGCTTCAAAAATGGGAAGCTGGTGATAAAGAAGTTGTAGCACTTTGGAAAACGATGAACCAATGGGTTTATGCTGGTTTCGATGTTACTTACAAAAACCTTGGTGTCGATTTCGATACCTTGTATTACGAAAGCGAAACCTATTTATTAGGAAAAGAATTTGTAGACGAAGGTTTAAAAACAGGAGTATTCTTTAAAAAAGAAGATGGTTCTGTCTGGTGCGATTTAACCGAAGACGGTCTAGACGAAAAAATAGTACTGCGTAGTGATGGTACAGCTGTTTACATGACGCAAGATATTGGTACAGCAATACAACGTTTAAAAGATTTTCCAGATGTTGGTGGTATGGTTTATACTGTTGGTAACGAGCAAGATTACCACTTTCAGGTCTTATTTTTAATACTGAAGAAATTAGGTTTCGATTGGGCTAAAAACCTATTTCATTTAAGTTATGGTATGGTAGATTTACCAAGCGGAAAAATGAAGAGTAGAGAAGGAACAGTTGTAGATGCAGACGATCTTATTGCAGATATGTCTGGCACAGCACAAGAAATTTCTGAAGAATTAGGAAAGCTTGATGGCTACAGTAAAGAAGAAAAATTAGACTTATATAACACTATTGGTTTAGGCGCTTTAAAATATTACATCTTAAAAGTAGACCCTAAAAAACGTATTCTCTTCGATCCTAAAGAATCTATCGATTTTCAAGGTAATACTGGGCCTTTTATACAATATACTTACGCTAGAATACAATCTATTTTACGTAAAGCTGAGACTACTTTAAAAAACGATAGTGTTACACTTAGCACAGTCGATGTAAATTATAAGTTAGAGGACAAAGAAAAAGCAGTACTTAAACAATTACAAGGTTTTCCAGAAATAATACAAAGTGCTGCAAATAATTATAGTCCTGCTTTAATAGCAAACTATATTTACGAATTAGTAAAAGAGTACAATTCATTCTTTCAAAACTTGCCAATTGTAATGGGTAACGATAATAAAGAGTCTGTTGTCTTTAGAGTGCAGTTATCTAAAACAGTAGGAAGTACTATTAAAAATGCGTTTAAATTGTTAGGAATAAGTGTTCCTGAGAGAATGTAGTTTTAGAAATTTTATAAAATAAAAACTCCAAAGCTTTTTAAGTTTTGGAGTTTTTTTAATTAAATTAATAACCTATACTTTGATAGTGCATAATTATTTAAGGACGTCTAAATATAATTTCATTTTTTTGTACTGAACTGATTTTTATCATATTCATTAAAATGAAAAACTGATACTTTTATATTTCACTATTTAAGTAAATATATTATGCAAACCAATGTTTCATATTACGAAAGTAAAAAAGAGTTCCGTCTATTCGTAACCAATTCCTTTTCAAGTCTTATTCAGCTAAAAAAAGAAGATAGTCAAACGTCTTTTAATGCGTTAGTATTAAAAATAATGCCTGAAATTAAAATGTATGTAAATGGAAGGTTAGATACAGCTATAAAAAAAGGAGATTTTTCCAAAGGGAAATATAAGGCTGATGATTTTATCGATCAATTATTTATTGAAATTTACGATAACATTGAAGATGTTGAGAATGAAAAAGATTTCTATATGTGGTTATTTAAAAAAACCAATGACTTGTTGGAAGATGCTATTGTGGAAGAGGAGTTTGATGAAATTTTCTTTAAAAACATAGATGATTATTCCAAACCAGAATGGGATGAAATGCAGGAGAAATATAGTGTAGATGCTGGTGGAGATTTACTGATGGTTGAAGAATTGGATGATATGTCTTATAACCATAATGATTATGTATTGAGTGATGTCTTTATAGAAGATAGTGAACAAGCATTGATTAGTAAAATAGATAAAAATTTAAGTATTCAAGACATTAAAAACCACACAGCAATGGTGTTGCATAACTTGCCTTTGGCAATGCGAAATGTGTTTGAGTTGTATACAAATCAAAAATTAACTTTAGAAGAAATTGCTCAAATACGAAATAGTACTATTAATGAAGTAGGTCAAGTTTTAAAAGATGCAAAAAAAGCATTACAAGTAAGTTTTTTTAATAGATATCCTTTGAGTTAAGTGATTTTTTTATGGTTTCGTTTAACATGTACGGTTGGTTGCGTGGTTAAGCAACTAATTTTGTAAAAATTAAACGAACCAGAGGGAATTTCGAAGGAATTTCCACGTAGGCTAGAAGCAAGAAATTAATTATACACGGTGTTATATGCAGGCTTTTTATTCTGGATTAAATCAGATATAGCATTCCAAAGTTCAATTCGTTTTTCTAATGATTGTTTCGCTACTGTTAATGTTTCATTCCATTTTTGCTCATCATCTTTACATAATTCAGAAATCATCTCAAGAGATAGAGGGCCATGTTCATCTCCGTCAAGTTCAATATGTCGTTCGAGATAGTAATTTATTTTGTTGTACACTTTGTTTTCAGAATCTGAATTCTTAAGAATTTCGATAAACATATCTGGAATAACATCTTCTCGTCCAAATGTAAATGCAGAAGCTACAAGATGTGGCTTGTTTGTTTCAATAATCGAAAATGTGAATTTAACAAAATTAGCTATTCTTGTATCGACATTAACTTGACTCAAACAATACTCGACTGAATTCCCTAATTCAATAAGCTTAATAAAATCATTGATTTTATTGGTATTTCCATTTACTTGGAACATTGCATCTAAATACATCTCAAAATGACTCTTTGGTTCTCCCAATTCATTAATGTCACTTTCCTCTCCGTGAACAATTTCATTTATAAATCTTGATAGTTTTGGGTTTTTTGGTGGTGTCCAAGGTGTTTGAACTTTAGTGAGGTTTATTTGAAGATTCTTTAAAAGAGACATGAAATCCCATACTGCAAATACGTGATTTTCCATAAAAATTTTTATGTCATTAATGTTACGTAAATTTTCATAAAGTTTATGATTTTTCAATTCATTTCTTAATTCAGAAAGCTCATTTTCTATATACTCTATTTTATTCATTTTTTAATTTATCTATTAGTTATAAATGATATATGCCTCAAATTTAAAGCTATAAATTGAAAATATCTTAAATCAGAAATAAATATAATAAATGATTAAATAGTTAAAAGTTTTAGTAATCAAGAAAAGTATATAGCTCTCGTTTAGATATGCCGTAGACTTGCATATATAAAATCGTTTCAATGTTTTATACCATACGTTAAACGAAGTTAGCAGAGAGATTTGACAAAGTCAAATCACTTTTTCTGTTTAGAAATTGATTAATACTGCATTATCTCATTAGGTTTTTTTATTTTTAGAACTTTTTTGATAGTACTAGTTTTAAATAAATAGTGAAAATCCAAAATCTAGTAACTATAAAAAGTTACCAACTAAAAAACCCAAAACTAAAAATAGCTTTGGGTTTTTTATATAATGCAGGTATTGGCCTTTATTTTGAATAAGCACCTGAAGAATAAGTTAACTCATAACTATGTGTGTAAATTTCAAAAACAATACCAAAGGGATCTTCAACATAGCACATTTTAAAAGGCTTGTCTTTTGGGTAGTATTCTCTTATAGGCATTCTTTGTTTTCCACCATAAGCAACAATTTTATCAATTAATTCTTCAATATTTGGATCCTGTATACAAAAATGAAAAAGTCCAGTATTAAAAGGATTAAATTCGGGAGCTTCTTTGATTCCGTTTGGAAAAGAAAATAATTCAATACCAATACCATCTGAAGTTGCTAAATGTGCAATTTCAAAAGTTGTCCAATCGTTTCCAAAAACGTCAATACACATTTGTCCAATTGCAGTTTCTTTTTCTTTTTTAACTGTAGAAGGTTCCATAATTACATACCAACCCATGACTTCCGAATAGAATTTTACTGCTTCTTTTATATTTGGAACCGTAATACCAATATGTGAAAATGATTTAGGATAATTTTTATTAGTTGTCATAATTTCTAATTTAGATTACAAAATTAATTTATATTTGCCATATTGGCAATAACTTACTAAATGGTACTATAGTCACCTAAAAGAGTAAATTATTGATAATAAGTAATTTAAATATGTAATTTGAATAAAAATAATACTTGTCCTTTAAATTATACAATGAGTTTAATAGGAACAAAATGGAAACCTTTAGTTTTATTTCATTTATTAGAAGGTGGATTGCGTTCTGGAATATTACAAAAGAAAATCCCAGGAATTTCTAATAAAATGTTTACTCAAACAGTAAGAGAGTTGGAAAAAGATGGGCTTGTTTCCAGAAAAATTTATCCTGTAGTTCCTCCTAAAGTAGAATATAAATTAAGTAAAAGAGGAGAATCGCTGGAACATATTTTAAGAGGTTTAGATAAATGGGGTTTAGAAGATACATTAAGTTAATTGTAAAATTATATAAAGTCAATTCCCTTTTCTTATTTTTGTACCAATGCAAAATACAATACAAAATCACATTCCAAGTCAAGCCATTCCAAGAGTTGTTCAACTTTTAGAGCATGATAATTTAGTGGTTTTAGTTAAAAAGGAACGCAAAACCAGACATGGCGATTATAGAAAATTACCAAATAATAAACACCAAATAACTATAAATAATAACCTTAATAGCTACCGTTTTTTAATTACACTTGTTCACGAAATAGCTCATTTCGAAGCTTATAAAAATTACGGAAGATTTATAAAACCACATGGATTAGAGTGGAAGCGAACGTTTCAGCATTTAATGTTACCATTTATAAACCCAGAAGTGTTTCCTGTGGATTTATTACCATTATTAGCAAGGCATTTTAAAAACCCAAAAGCGTCTAGCGATACAGATGTGCATCTCGCCTTAGCTTTAAGGCAATTCGACGCACCAAATAATAAAACCTTTATATTTGAATTACCTTTGGGTGAAACGTTTCAATTTAGAAATAATAAAATTTTTAAAAAAGGAAAAAAACGGACTAAACGTTACGAATGTGTAGAGCTTGCAACAGGTAAAGTATATTTGTTTAATCCAAATGCAGAGGTGGAACCAATACCTTCGAAAGAAGATGTCTCATGAATTGGAAGCAGCGTTTTAGTTATTAATAAATAACACTTGTCATTCTTGCGTAGGCAGGAATCCACAATGTTAAGATATGTTTTATAATAGATTTCTGCCTTCGCAGGAATGACATAAAAGGAATGATGGAAAAGAAAAATAAAAATTATTATGCCATATTAATGGCTGGAGGAGTAGGTTCAAGATTTTGGCCAGTAAGTACAGAAAATTTTCCAAAGCAGTTTCACGACATGCTTGGAACTGGCGATACACTTATTCAAAAAACGTTTAATCGTTTAGCTACTTTAATACCAAAAGAAAATATTTTTATTTTAACTAATGAGCGTTATAACGATTTAGTGTTCGAGCAATTGCCAGAGGTAACTAAAAGACAAGTGGTTTTAGAGCCAGCAATGCGTAATACTGCGCCTTGTATCTTATATGCTTCTTTAAAAATACAGAAAGAAAATAAAGATGCAGTAATGATAGTTGCACCAAGTGACCATTGGATTGAAGACGAAAAAGCCTTCACAGATAATGTGCAACAGTCTTTTAATTTTTGCGAGAATAATGATGCTTTAATGACATTGGGTATTACACCAACATTTCCTAATACTGGTTATGGTTATATAGAATACGATAAGGCTTCAGAAAATGATATAAAATCTGTAAATCAATTTCGTGAGAAGCCAGATTATAAAACGGCTAAAAGCTTTATTGATCAAGGTAATTTTTTATGGAATGCTGGTATTTTTATGTGGAGTGTTAAAAGTGTAGTGGAAGCTTTTCAAAATAATCAACCAGAATTATTTCAACTATTCGAAAAAGGAATTCCAACCTACAATACAGATTTTGAAGACGATTTTATAAGAGATAATTATGGTAAGGCTGAAAATATTTCGGTGGATTATGCTTTAATGGAAAAATCTAAAAACGTCTTTGTTTTACCTGCTACCTTCGATTGGAACGATCTTGGTACTTGGGGAAGTTTATACGATAAGTTAGATAAGGACGAAAATAACAATGCAGTTGTAAACGCAAGAACATTAACCGAAGATGCTTCGGGCAACATGATACGTACCAAGGCAGATAAAGTTGTGGTTGTAGATGGCTTGCAAGATTATATAATTGTGGATAAAGATGAAGTTTTGCTTATCTTTCCAAAGACAAAAGAACAAGATATTAAAAAAGTGCTTCAAAAGGTTAAAGCTAAATTTGGAGACCATTTAGGATAAGATACTAAAAGTAAACATGAGCGACGAAAGTAAATTTAATTTCGCTGAAGAGTCTGAAAAAGATGAAGCAGCCAAAGCGCAAGTAGCTAAAGAGGAAGCTCTAAAAAAAGACGAAGCTGTAAAGGAATCTAAAGAAACCGTAAAAAAAGACGCTTTAAATTTTTTTGATAGCATAAAATCTTTCTTTAACGAACTGCTAGATTTTAGAGATGATACAGATAGAGATGCCACAATAGATGCCATAAAAGCAGATATACCCTTTAAAGGAGCAACTGCATGGATTTTAATTTGTTCCATTTTTGTTGCTTCTGTTGGTTTGAATGCAGATTCTGCAGCAGTAGTTATTGGAGCCATGTTAATTTCACCATTAATGGGACCAATTTTAGGAATTGGTTTAGCTATTGCAATTAACGATATCGATACTTTAAAACGCTCGCTTGTAAACTTAACAACGATGATTGTTTTAAGTTTAATAACAGCATTTCTATTCTTTTGGTTATTTCCGTTAAGTGAAGATACTTCAGAGCTTTTAGGAAGAACACAGCCAGATATTCGAGATGTTTTAATTGCCTTTTTTGGTGGCTTAGCACTTATTATAGCAAAAACAAAAAAAGGAACAATTGCTTCTGTAATTTTTGGTGTTGCCATTGCAACAGCATTAATGCCTCCTTTATGTACAGCTGGTTATGGATTGGCAGTAGCAGTTTCTGGAGATGTAGCTAAAGGTATTGGTTTTGCTAAAGGCGCAATGTATTTATTTACCATAAATACTATATTTATTGCTTTGGCGACATTTTTAGTGTTAAAATTATTACGTTTTCCAATGCTTAAATATGCTAATTCAGCAAAGCGAAAGCGTATAGCTAGAATAGCATCTTTAGTCGCTGTAGTTGTTATGATACCTGCTATTATGACCTTTTTAAGCGTGCTAAAAAAGAGTCAGTTTGAGGCAGATGCTAAAAAGTTTATAACTAATGAGTTAAAAGCGTTGCCAAATGCTAATTATATTGAAAAATATGCAACGTTTGAGTATCATCCTGAGGCTATTTCGAAAATTGAATTAACTACGTTTGGTGCAGATATTATTTCGGATGACACAAAAAGAGTTATAGAATCGCGTCTGTCTGCATATTCAAATTTAGATGGTAAAACACAGTTGTTAGTAAATCAAACTAAAAATAGAGTGGTTAATAATCTTGAGTATATGGAAGAGCTAAGAAATCGTGATTCTTTAGACTTAATGTCTCAACAGCAAAAAATTACTTACTTAGAAGATAAGGTTAAAAATCTATCAAAATTTGAACGTAATCAAATTCCGTTTGAAAGCTTAACTGAAGAAGTAAGAATTAATTATGAAAACCTTGATGCCTTTGGTTATGCTTCAAAAATAAATTCTAACTTTAAGACTATTGATACTATTAATGTGTTTAGTATTAAATGGAAAGATTCTATTGCTAATGACAGCTTAAATATAATTCAACAGAAAAAAATAGAGACCTGGTTGAAATTTAAACTAAAGTTAGACACCTTAGTTATAGAGGTGAAGAAGTGAAATTAACTATTCTCTTTCAAAATAGCTTCGCGTACTTTTTTAAATAAGTTTGAAGAGTATACAAAGTCTGTAACAACTTCGTTATCTGTTCTAAATATAGTGTCTTTTGTACCTTCCCAAGCTTTTAAGCCATCTTTAAGAAACATAATATTATCTCCAATTTCCATAACTGAGTTCATGTCGTGAGTGTTAATTACAGTTGTAATTTTATACTCTTCGGTAATTTCATGAATTAAATTATCGATTACAATGGCTGTTTTAGGATCTAAACCAGAGTTAGGCTCATCACAAAACAAATATTTAGGATTGTTTACAATAGCGCGTGCAATAGCAACACGTTTTTGCATACCTCCAGAAGCTTCACTTGGCATTTTATTGTGAGCGTCTTCAAGGTTTACACGTTTTAATACAATGGCTGCACGATCACGCATTTCATCTTTTTTAAGCTTGGTAAACATGCGTAATGGAAACATTACGTTTTCTTCAATTGTTAAAGAATCGAATAAAGCACTACCTTGAAATACCATGCCTATTTTTGCACGCATATCTCTTTTTTTGTCTTCAGTTAAATTAGCGAAAACTTCACCATTGTACTCAATGCTTCCTTGTTCATAATCATATAATCCCAATAAACATTTTAAGAAAACCGATTTACCAGAACCACTTTGTCCTATAATTAGGTTTGTTTTTCCTTGATGAAATGTTGCACTAATACCTTTTAAAATATGAGCATCTCCAAACGATTTATGTAAGTTTTTTACTTCTATCATTAGCTTAGTAATAATTGAGTTGCTAAATAATTTATAATAATAATAGCGACACTAGTCCAAACAAAAGACGTAGTACTTGCTTCACCAACTTCGAGAGCACCACCTTTCATATAATACCCATGGTAAGAAGGTATGGTAGCTAAAACAAAGGCGAATAAAAATGTTTTAATAAAAGCGTAAACAATATGAAAAGGTTCAAACTCTTGTTGAATTCCTGTAATAAAATCATCTGCAGAAGCATAACCACCATAAATACACGCCATTAAACCTCCTATAACACCTAGAAACATTGCAATAGATATTACAAATGGATAAAAAGCCATTGCAACCAGTTTTGGAAAAACAAGATAGTTTAATGAGTTAATTCCCATAACCTCTAAGGCATCAATTTGCTCTGTAACACGCATAGTTCCTATGCTTGAGGTTATAAATGAACCTACTTTTCCTGCCATAATAATGGACATAAATGTAGGCGCGAATTCTAATAGAATAGATTGTCTTGTGGCAAAACCAATTAATTCTTTTGGAATTAATGGATTATCAATATTTAATGCGGTTTGAATAGTAACTACACCACCAACAAAAAAGGCAATAAAGGCAACGATACCTATAGAACCAATTATTAAGTCGTCTATATCTTTAAGTATAAGTTCTTTCATTACAGACCATTTCGTAGGCTTACGAAACATTTCTATAATCATTAAAAAGTAAGTGCCAATATTGTGTAGATACTGCATATAAGTATTGAAACGATTAAGGTTTTATTATTTGTTTTAAAACCTAATTGTATTAATTGCTAAAGTATAAAAATCTAAAACCAATTTTATATATAATTGAATAATATATTTACATAGATGTAAGTGTATTTAACGATAATTTTAAATTAAGACATTTAAAATAGTTTATTTTTGTAATGAAAAACAAAAGTACAAACCATGAGATTTTTATCAAGTATATTTTTATTATTATTCTTTTTCAATTGCACAACGCAAAAAAATGTAATAGAATCTAAAATTGAAAACGAGGTTGTTTTAAACGCTAGACCTAAATTGGTAGTTGGTATTGTTGTGGACCAAATGAGGTACGATTACTTAACACGTTTTTATAGTAAGTATGGAAATGATGGTTTTAAACGTTTAATTAATGATGGCTTTAATTGTAAAAATAACCATTATAATTACGTGCCTACTTATACAGGACCAGGTCATGCTTCAATTTTCACAGGAACTTCACCAAAAAATCATGGAATAATTGCAAATTATTGGTATGATAAATTTAGTAAAGAAACTGTGTATTGTGCAGGAGATTCTAATGTATTAGCTATTGGAAGTGATGCTGAAGCAGAACGTATGTCACCACATAGAATGAAAACAACCACCTTTGCAGATGAGAATAGATTATTCACACAAATGCGAGGAAAAACTATTGGTATTTCTATAAAAGATCGTGGTGCAATTTTACCAGCTGGTCACTCTGCAAATGCTGCATATTGGTTTAGAGGAAGAGATGAAGGGAGTTTTATTACTTCTTCTTATTATATGAATAGCTTACCAAAATGGGTTAGTGAGTTTAATGCTTCAAATACTGCCGAAAGCTATTTACGCGAATGGAATACATTCTACAATATTGATACATATACAGAAAGTGGAAGTGATTTAAATGCTTTTGAAGGTGGTTTTAAAGGTAAAGAAACCGCTACTTTTCCATATGATTTAGCCGTTTTAAAAGATACAAATAAAGGGTTCGATATTCTTAAAGCAACACCTTTTGGAAATAGTATTGTTGCTGATTTTGCAATAAAAGCGATTGCAGGAGAGCAGTTAGGAAAAGATAATATAACAGATGTTTTAACGGTTAGTTTTTCTAGTCCAGATTATGTTGGTCATAATTTTGGAGTAAACTCCAAGGAAATTGAAGATACTTATATTCGTTTAGATAAAGATTTAGAGCGTTTATTTAACGCTTTAGACACAGAAGTAGGAGTAGGAGAATACACTGTGTTTTTAACTGCAGATCATGGAGCAGTAGAAGTGCCAGCATATTTGCAAAGTGCTAAAATACCTGCAGGTTATTTTAATAAAGATGAATTTAAAAAGGACTTAAATACCTTTTTGGTTAAAGAATTTGCAGCTTCAGATTTAATTGAGAGTATTAGTAACGATCAAATATTTTTAGATAAATCACGCTTAAAGCAATTAAATTTAAATTTAAAAGATGTGCAATATGCGATTGTAAATGAAGTAATAAATTACAAGCATATCGATAAGGTATATTCTTCTGAAACTATGCAAAACGCAGCGTTTTCTACAGGAATAGAAGCTTTATTACAAAATGGTTACCATCAAAAACGTTCTGGAGATATTATATTAGTTAAAGATCCAGCAGTAATTAGTTATAGCAAAACAGGTTCTACGCATGGTTCTGGTTCTACTTTCGATACACACGTTCCATTATTATTTTATGGTAATGGTATTAAAAAAGGAAGCACATTAACTAAAACTGAAATAACAGACATTGCGCCAACAATTTCAGCTTTATTAGGAATAAGCTTTCCGAATGGAGCTACAGGAAATGTGTTAGGGTTTGTAATAGATTAGAGGATTTATTCTCGTTTTTTAGAAGCAAAGCCATAATATTATTAGAACGGAGTTTAGAATGTCTTAAGACGCTTTAAACTCCGTTCTAATTGTATTTAATTTCTTTAGAAATACTAAATACAATTACAATAAAATTGATACTAAAAAGTAGTATTACAAATCTAATCAGTATCATTTTTTAGAAGAATAACCTTGAGAGAATTCCCAATTCTCTTGGTTTTTCATGGATGTTTATGCTCTATAAGTATAAAGTGATTTTGTTTCTTTTAGAGGAAATCTATAGGTGATAATTTTAATAAATACAATACCACTTAAAGATATAATAGATTTATTAAATGCTTTAAAATATTTTTCGCGTGTTTACTTTCTATAAATAAAGTAATTATTAACCAATTCTATATAAGTCTGTTTTGCTTCATCATTCGTAATTCCTCGAATTTGAAAAAGCGCATTGGTTTTAAAGGCATTAATAATAGGTGTACGACTACTAGGTCTTTCGTAGTTATTGGTTGCCTTTTTAAAGTAAGCGTATAGGCGAAGAAGGAAGTCTGCAGGAAAAGGTTCTGTATGGGCGTTTACACGCTCTACAGCTTCATTAAATGCGATATTTATTTCCTCAGAAGTCATTTTACAATTCGGCAATTATGCTTTCGCCTCCTTTTACTTTATCGTTTAAATTTACTTTAATTTTAGTGTCTAAAGGTAAGTATAGATCTACTCTAGAACCAAATTTTATAAAACCAGAGTCGCTACCTTGTATAGCATCGTCACCTACCTTCGCGTAATTTACAATACGTTTTGCCAGTGCTCCAGCAATTTGTCTATATAATACTTTTCCGTAAGTTTCACTCTCTACAACAACAGTTGTACGTTCGTTTTCTTCACTAGCTTTAGGATGCCAAGCAACTAGATATTTTCCTGGATGGTATTTGCTAAATAACACTTTACCATTTATTGGATAGCGTGTTACATGTACATTTAAAGGAGACATAAAAACACTTACTTGCAATCTCTTTTCTTTAAAGTATTCTTTTTCAAAAACTTCTTCAATTACAACCACTTTACCATCTACAGGTGAAAGCACATGATTGTCATTGTTTACAGTGTTACGTTTTGGGTTTCTAAAGAACTGAAGTATTAAATATAGAAATACAGCTAACGTTACAAATAGTAAGTATTTAAGCCATGGAATACTTATAAAGTAATCTACAGCCAAATAGGATGCAACTATAATAATAAAAGTAATAGCAATAATTTTATGGCCTTCTTTATGAAACATAGTGTAGGATTCTTAAAAATAAATATATAAATGGTGCAGCAAAGATAATACTATCAAAACGGTCTAACAAACCACCATGACCTGGCATAATTACGCCACTATCTTTTACTTTTGCTTGGCGTTTAAATTTAGACTCTATTAAGTCTCCAATTGTACCAATAACACTAATAATTACGGCCAAAATTAGCCAATTACTAAAATTTAAAGTTTCTGTATAAGTGGCAATAAAATAACTTGCAATACAGGTGAATAATAAGCCACCAAGAAAGCCTTCTACAGTCTTTTTAGGTGAAATACTAGGGAATAACTTCTGCTTACCAAAGTTCTTTCCAACTAAATATGCGAAAGAATCATTAACCCAAACAAGAATGAAAGAACCTAATAAAAGTTTAGGAGTAAAAGCATGATTAAAGTTTGCAATTAATATTAAAAACACAAAAGCGCTAGAAATATAGAAGGTTGTTAATATAAAACGCTTTGTACTAAATAGCGGAATTTCTTTCTCTGAAAACAAATCTTTAATTAACAGTAGTTGAACAAATATGGTTATGACTTGTAGTATTTGAGTGGCCTCGTTTAATCCTTCCGAAGAATTCATTAGCAACTGCCAATACCCAAATATAAAATACAGTATTGTAAATACAATGTAAGGAACAAAGCTTTTTAAATTAATAAGTTTTTTAAATTCAGCTATGGCAATAATGCCAAAAATAAAAAATAGAATTATTAATGCATGCTGATTTAATAACGATGCAACGAGCAACGAGATAAAAAGTATTCCAGAAAGTGCTCTAGTAATAGTTTCTTTCATTAATTATAAATCTTCAAGAAGCAGCAAATATAGGTTTTTTGAAGCACTACCATAGGTTAAAAAGTCTTTTTCCTCAAGATCTTTAAAGTGTTTAATTGTAGTGATGTTAGTTGGTATTTTTTGCGCATTCTTGTTTTTAATTTGGCGAAGTCCTTCTCCAATATTTGTAACAATCTGGCTTGTAGTAGCAAAGACTATAAAATTGTTAGGAAATTCGATTAGCTTAGATTCTGCAATTTGAAGAGAAGATATAAGTAAAGAACCATCGTTAGCAATTAAATTCTCGCAAGTTGTAAAAAAGTAGGTAGCATCCTTTAAGCTCTCGGTTTTTAGATTTAGGCTTTTAAAACGCTCTTTTAGATTTTTATCGTAAAAATAACCAGGTTTATCTGTCCAATTATTTTCTTTAAAAATGAGATTTGTATTTTCAAAGACTTCATCTAGATTTTCGCAATATAAAAACTTACCACCATTAGCTTTAAAGTTTATAGTAAAACTCTCGTCTATTGGTAATTTAATTTGAGGCATGTGTTTACCTCTGTTATCGCTACTAGTCTCCTTTTTCTCTTTATCGGATTTAGAACGAAAAATGTTTTTAAAAATGCTCATTTATGTATTGCTATTAACCGAAACCTTTAGGCCAATTACCAAATATAAAAAATCTCAAACTAACATAAGCGTTAATTTGAGATTTTAAGACTATTTTATAATTTAGGAGTCTATTCTTCTTCCTTTTTTTCTTCTTTGTTATCTGTTGTAAGTTTTTCAGAAGGCTTCTCTGCAATAGGCTCAAAAGGACGTTTTCCTAAAATTTCTTCTAGATCATCCTTAAAAATAACTTCTCTTTCCATAAGTCTCTGTGCTAATTTCTCTAGCACATCGCGTTTGGATGTTAATAATTCTAAAGCACGATCGTATTGTGTTTCAACGATATTCTTTATTTCATTATCAATAAGCTCTGCAGTACTTTCGCTATAAGGTTTTACAAAACCGCTTTCTCCAGCAGGGTCGTAATATGTAATGTTTCCAACTTTTTCGTTTAAGCCATAAATCATAACCATAGCTTTCGCCTTTTTGGTTACATTTTCTAAATCGCTTAATGCACCTGTAGATATTTCATTAAAGATTATTCTTTCGGCAGCACGTCCACCCATAGTTACACAAATTTCATCTAAAAATTTGCTTGTTCTAGTAATGTAAGCTTCTTGAGGTAAATACCAAGCAGCACCTAAAGAGCGTCCACGTGGTACAATTGTTACTTTTACTAAAGGATCTGCATGTTCTAAGAACCAACTTACAGTTGCATGTCCAGCTTCGTGGTATGCAATTGTTTTCTTTTCTTCAACAGAGAAAAGGTGACTTCTTTTTTCTAATCCACCAATAATACGATCGACTGCGTCTAAAAAGTCTTGTTTGTCAACTGCTTTTTTATTGTTTCTTGCAGCAATTAATGCCGCTTCGTTACATAAATTAGCAATATCTGCACCAGAAAAACCAGGTGTTTGTTTTGCTAAGAAATCTACTTCTAAACCTTCAACTTTTTTAAGAGGCCTTAAATGGACTTCAAAAATGGCACGTCTTTCTGTTAAGTTTGGCAAATCTACATGTATTTGTCTATCAAAACGTCCAGCACGCATTAATGCTTTATCTAAAATATCTGCTCTATTTGTTGCAGCTAATACAATAACATTTGTATTTGTACCAAAACCATCCATCTCTGTTAGTAGTTGGTTTAATGTGTTTTCACGTTCATCGTTACTTCCTGACATTGCATTTTTTCCTCTTGCTCTACCAATAGCATCAATTTCATCTATAAAAATAATAGCAGGAGATTTCTCTTTTGCTTGTTTAAATAAATCTCTAACACGAGAAGCTCCAACACCAACAAACATTTCAACAAAATCTGATCCAGATAATGAGAAAAAAGGTACTTTTGCCTCACCTGCAACAGCTTTAGCTAATAATGTTTTACCTGTTCCGGGAGGTCCAACTAATAAAGCTCCTTTAGGAATTTTACCACCTAAAGAGGTGTATTTTTCCGGATTTTTAAGGAAGTCTACAATCTCTTGTACTTCTTCTTTTGCACCTTCTAAACCTGCAACATCTTTAAAAGATGTTTTTACTTTAGTATTCTCATCGAATAGCTTGGCTTTAGATTTTCCTATATTAAAAATCTGTCCACCAGCTCCTCCACCAGCTCCTCCAGACATTCTTTTCATTATAAATAACCAAACACCAATTAATAATATGAATGGCAATAGGCTGAAAAGTAAATCTGCTAAAACATTTTCTTCTCTGTCGTTATCGTACTTTGTAGTAAGATTGTTGTCGTCGATAATTTGAGTGTATTTGTTTTCAAAATTACTTAAATCACCATATTGAAAAATATAGTTAGGTATTTCTGTAGATCCTAGTTTAAAACCTGTTGAAATAGATTTAGCGTGCTTCTTTAATTTTGCGGCATCATCTGTAAGGTAAACCTTTACATATCCTGTGTTTTTAATAATATCAAAACGATCAATTTCACCATCTTTTAGAGTTTGAAAGAACTCTATTGGTGTTATTTTTTTATTATCGTTAGTATCACTACTACCAAAAACTTGAAAAGCGATTAACGCAATTAAAAGCGCTCCAGAAATCCAATATGGATTAAACTTAGGTTTTTTAGGAGCTTGAGGTTTTTTATTTTCTGCCATGTATAGGTTTAAAATTTAGATTCGATAATTGTAGTTTTGGCATCTCCCCAAAGACTTTCAATATCATAATATTCGCGAATATGCTTCTGGAAAACATGAACAACAACGTTTACATAATCCATTAAAATCCATTCTGCATTGTCTTGACCTTCAATATGCCAAGGCTTATCTTTAAGTTGTTTGCTTACTTTTTTCTGTATTGAACCTACGATAGCATTAACTTGAGTATTAGAGGTTCCTTCGCAAATTATAAAATAATCGCAAACAGTATTTTCAATCTCTCTTAGGTCTAGAATAATTGTCTCTTGTCCTTTTACATCTTCAATCCCACTAATAATTGTTGCTATTAGTGTATCTATATTTGCTTGTTTTTTAGTCATTAATCAAATTTAATTTGTGCAAAGTTATTATTTTTTGGTTCTTTATACTTTAAAATTATTATAAAGATTTGTTATAAAAATTTAACCACGAAGATAACCAATTTATATGCGTATAATCAAACTTGATGCCATCGATTCTACAAATACTTTTCTTAAAGAAATTAGTAGTGTAGAGACGCTTGAAGATTTCACAGTAGTTGTGGCAAAGCAACAGACCAAAGGTCGTGGACAAATGGGGAAGCAATGGCAAGCTAAAGCAGGTGAAAACCTTACCTTTAGTGTGTTTAAACGCATTAAAGGATTAACGTTTTCTAATCAATTTTACCTTAGTATTGTTACTTCTCTTGCGTTATATAAAACATTGAAATTCTATAATGTGCCAAATTTATTTGTAAAATGGCCTAACGACATTTTGTCAGCGAACAAAAAAATAGCAGGCGTTTTAATTGAGAATGTTGTAAAACAAAATCGATTAGAATATTCTATTATTGGTATTGGCTTAAATGTTAATCAAACAGAGTTTAATAACTTAAGTAGTGCTACTTCAATAAAAAACAGCAACGGTAAAACTTTTAATTTAGATGAAGTGCTCCATAAGTTTCTAACCGAGTTTAAAATTGCCTATAAAATATTAGAATCTGGAGCTTTTGAAGCGTTAAAGGTAGATTATGAATCTAAACTCTTTAGGAAAAATAAACCTTCAACATTTAAAAATGCTGAAGGCGATTTGTTTTCTGGTTTTATAAAGGGTATTTCTTCTAGTGGAAATTTAGTACTCCTACTAGAGGATGAAATTATTGAAGAATTTACTTTAAATGAAATTACTTTATTATATTAAAAGAATCTATTGTTTTAAACTGCGCTAACCATGTTTGTAGCCAAAGTATCAATAAATTTACTTATGGGCTTTTTAATCATCATAGCCATCATTGCATTAAATTCACCTTCAAAATTAAGTTTAACTTCGCTTGTGTTACTGTCTATTTCTGTAATGCTTGCTATTAAAGAAAAATCTAGTTTGCCACCTGCGGCTCCAAGTATTATTTTGCTATGAGGTACCGTTTCTTTCTTCTTAAGTACAATCTCTGGCATACCTTTTAAAGCAAAAAGAAATTTGTCTTCACCAAGGAGTTCAAATTTACTTATTGTTTCTGGCATAAGTGTTTCAAAGTTTTTAACGTCGCTTAAAAAATTGAAAGTATCTTCAGTAGATTTTTCTATGGTTACTTTTTGTGATTCTAAATTCATAATAGGGTAGTATATATTTATTCTTTTATAATAGCTAAAATAGCCTTTTTTATGTATTTAGATATCAAGAAGCATTCCATTCGCTTGGATTACTGTTCCAAGCAGATAAAGTTTCTAATTGATCCTCTTTTATATAGTTTGTTTCGGCAGCTTCTATAAGTAGGTTGTCGTAATTGCTTAAGGTTTGTAATTGTATGTCCTCTTTTTCAAAGTTCGCTTTAGCAATATCAAAGCCGTAAGTAAAAATAGCAACCATGCCTTTTACATTTACATTCGCTTCTTTTAATGCTTTTACAGCGTTAAGACTACTTTTTCCTGTGCTTATTAAATCTTCAACTACAACAACATTTTGTCCGCTTTCAATAAAACCTTCAATTTGGTTTTGGCGACCATGACCTTTTGCTTCTGGTCTTACATATATAAAAGGTAGCCCTAAATATTCGGCAACTAGTATTCCAATACCAATTGCTCCTGTTGCAACACCTGCAATTGCATCTGGTTTTCCATAATGTTGCTCAATAAATTTAGCCATTTCTTCACGAACATAATTTCTTACTGGAGGAAATGATAGAATAATACGATTGTCGCAGTAAATTGGTGATTTCCATCCAGAAGCCCAAGTAAATGGCTCTTTAGGGCTTAATTTAATAGCATTAATTTGTAATAATACCTTAGCGGCTTGCCTTGCAATGTGTTTGTCGAAAATCATAGGTGCAAAAATAAACAATAATTTAATTTTATAGGCTTACTTATAAAGCTAAAAAATATTTTTTTAAGAGGTGCGTAACTAAAATAAAAATAATATTTTTACCAAAGCTAACTATTCGCTAGACTCCAAACTATGTATTACATTTTTGTTAACGATAAGCCAATCATTTTAACAACCTTAGTTGAAAAGGAAACCGACTTTAAAAACTTCCTTTTAAAGGATGTCGATATGGAACAGGCTTTAAAAGTTTTAAAGAAGAAAAAAATAAAATCGGTTAGGTTTATACATCATAACGAAAAGAGTATTTTAAAAAAGTTTTTAAAAAAACTACCTAATGTAATTGCTGGTGGAGGAAAGGTATATAATAAGGACAAAGAGATATTGTTTATCTACCGAAACAATAAATGGGATTTGCCAAAAGGTAAAGCCGAAAAAAAAGAATCTATCGAAGATACAGCACTTCGTGAAGTAGAAGAGGAAACTGGTGTTTCGGGATTAAAAATTGTGAAGCCTTTAGAAACAACATATCATATTTTTAAAAGAAACGATAAGTTGAGAATTAAAATTACGTATTGGTTTGAAATGACAACCGATTTTAATGGCGAATTATTTCCTCAAGAAGATGAAGGTATTACTAAAGTGGAATGGCTAAATAGTGAAAAATCAAAACAAGCTTTAACAAATTCTTATTCCAATATTAGAAAGTTAGTTTAGACGCTTTTTTAGCCTAGAAAAGGCTAATTTTTTTTTAAGAAGTTTCACACTACATTCTTAGTAATACATTTTTACCTTTCATAGACGATTATTGTATTTTGACTAAAATATTCTACAATTCCAAACGGTTTTTTATATTTTTCGGGGCTATTACTAATTAAAAATTAATTAATCATGAAAAAAGAATTACCTATTAAGCTCCCTCAGCCTAAAGGGATACTGAACCTTTTAATGCTATTTGCATTGTGTTTTTCAATACAATCTTATGCAACAACTATCGAAACATTAGAGTCTAGAGAAGATACTTATTGTGGCAATATTTCTGGCTTTGAATTTTCTAATGGAAGTTCATCTACAGCAATCCAATATGGAGCTGAGTACCTTATGTCAGATTTGCCAAACAACTTTTATGTAGACCTTATTGTATCTGGTTACTCGGAAAGTGCAAGTTTTAAATTAAAAAATAAAGATACAGGACAAACTTATAATATTGGCGAAAACACTTTACCTTATACAGCACCAGGAGGAAATGGAGCATGGTTTTATGGAACAGGTGAATTTGAGTTAGAAGCTAAAATTTTTAAATATAATAATTGTTATGGATCGTATTGTGATAAAGAAAAAATTAAATTTACGATTACAAATAATCCTCCATGTGGCACTATTTCAGGATTCGAATTCTCAAATGGAAATTCTTCCGTAGCAATAGTTGAAGGCGGAGAGTACTCTTTAGACCAATTGCCAACTAATTTTTATACAGATATTATTGTTGATGGTTTTTCAGAGAGTGCAAGTATCAAGGTTAAAAACTTAAATACAGGACAGCAATATACAATTGGTGAAAATTATTTACCTTATACTTTTCCTGGAGGAAATGGAGCTTGGAACTTACCTGCTGCAGAATATGAAATTGAAGCTAAGATTTTTAAATATAGCAATTGCGCTGGATCATATTGTGATAAAGATAAAATTAAATTTACTATAACAAATACACCATCTTGTGGAGAAATTGACGGCTTATCATTCTCTAACGGAACTAATACAGTTGCTATTGCAAATGGAGGAAGTTATGATGTAGCTTCTTTACCTTATAATTTTTATGTAGATGTTGTAGTGTCTGGAATGACAGAAAGTGCTTCTCATAAAATAACGAACTTAGATACTGGTGAAGTTTTTACAAATGGTACGAGTTCACTTCCTTATACTTATCCAAGTGGAAATCAAGCATGGAATTTAGGAACTGGTACTTTTCAATTTTATTCTGAAATATTTAAGTACGATAACTGTGCAGGAACAAGATGTGATCACATTTGTTACACTTTTACTCTTTTCGAGCAAAACTGTGGAGATATAACAGAATTTCAATTCTCAAATGGAACAGAAAATATTACAATTGAAGATGGAAATACTTACCATGTTAACAATTTACCATCTAATTTTTATATAGACGCAATTGTTAGTGGTGTATCTGAAAGTGTGAGACTTGATGTTGAGAACCAAGATACAAACGAAGAATACTCTATAATTGAAAACTATATTCCATATACTTTTCCAGCAGGAAATGGTGAATGGGACTTAGGGTTAGGTACTTTTGAAGTGAAAGCATCAATGTTTAGTGGTAATTATTGTAATAGTACACTTTGCGATGAAAAGACGATTACATTTACAATTACAGAAGGAGATACTTTATGTGAAGCCAATTCTGGAACTACAACATTAGATAATAATGGTATTATTTCTATTATTGACTTAAATTCTTCAGTAACTGTTAATATAGCTTTAGGTCAAGACACAGTTGTGCCAGAAGGATATAATACCGCTATACTTTTATCTAGAACAGGCCCAGGTAATAATAGCGTAATCGAGCAGTATAAGGTGTCTAGTAATTTTTTCTTTTTTAGTAATGGATATAATTCTATAGGTTCTTATAAAATACATTCATTAGTTTATAATGCAGCGTCTTTAAACTTAAATTCTATTTCGTTAGGTAATACTACAATTACAGATGTTGCAAATACAATAACTACTAATGGTGTTTGTGCGTCGTTTGATGAAGTTGGAGTGCCATTCTCTATTGTTGCACCACCACCTAGAACTGTAGTAACAACATTAACAGATGTTAAGCCTGTAAAAGGTGAAACTCCTGTTTCTGAAACAGAAGCGCTACCAAGTACAGAGAATAGCGTAGATATTAAATTATATCCTAATCCAGTAGTAGATAACTTAAATGTTGAGTTATTATTATTAGACGTAGAGGTTATGAACTATAATATGATCGACTTAAACGGAAGACAGGTGCTTCAAGGTTCTTTCGATAACTCTACTTTTGGTAAAACAAGCGTAGATGTTAAAGGATTAGTTAATGGTTTATATATAATTACATTTAGATCTAACTTTAGAACTTTTAGTAAAAAATTTCAAGTTAATCACTAATATAATTAATTAGTTAAATTTTAAAAGACCACTACAATTGTAGTGGTCTTTTTGTTTGTTATTAGTTCAATACTCTATAAACAGGATATTGTAAATGTGCTTTTTCGTAGTTTTCACTATGTTTATGCAGCCAATCTAATTGCGCATACCAACTTTTAGCAAAGTCTTCTTCTGTGTTTTTTTTTGCTTCAAATTTAGCTTTTAATATGTCATCTTTATTTAATATTTCTAAAGCTTTGTCTTCCCAAACATATGCAGAGAAACCTTCTTTTTGCTGTAAAATAGTATCGAAAAAATTCCAATTAAAAAATGAATCTGCAGCCTGAGGTTCTAAAGTTTCTAGTATATATCTAAAACTTGGTTGATTTGTTTCAATTATATAATCTCCTTTTTTGAACGTTATTGTTTTTTCTTCGGAAGAAACGGAAGTATTGAAATGAAGGTAGTGTCCTTCGTACGGAGTTTTATTACTTTTATAATCTTCAATTCTATAACTTTCTACAGTTAGTGTAGAGTCTTTTTTTAGCTGAAACATTTCGGTGCTATTCAACTTTAATAAGTCGATAATAGTATACCAACCTTTTGGAATAATATATGCCTTCGGGATTATTACTTTAACATCTGGTTTAAAGTAATTCTGGTAATTAACTACTTTTTCAAAGGGCTTCTGCTGATTGTATTTTAGACGGTCTTTTCCAGTAATCTCACTAGTTATCACTTCTCCTTCATAACCTTTAAAGTTTAGAGTAGACTGTTTTAATGTGTCTATTGTCCAGTTTAAAGTGTAAGTCTTTTGTGAAATAAAATTGGTGTTAGCTTCTTTACGAAGTTGCTTTATCTTTTCGCTATCTCTTTCAATTATTTCTATCATGCTTTTAATTAACTCATAAGTACCTTCAACACGTTGCTTATAAGGTTTAAGCATGTGTGTTTCTACCATCATTCCTAAAGCGTTAAATAGTGTTGTGTAGCCTGTAGAGTAACGAGGAGAATCTTTAAATTGAGAAAATCCGTTATCTGGAATTTTGTTGTAAACATTTACATAAGGAGTGATATCCCATTTTTTTGCTGCTAGTTTTTGCTCTAGATTTGGCATCATTTCAGTATGTATGTATTTACCTAAATCTCCACCAAGTTTATTGTGTTGTGTAAATAAATGTGTTAAAGTATATTGATAATCTGCGCCATTACTAACATGGTTATCTATAAATACATCTGGTTTTACTAAATGAAATATTTTCGCAAAAGATTTAGCGTTTTTAGTATCACATTTAATAAAGTCTCTGTTTAAATCGTAATTTCTAGCATTGCCTCTAAAGCCATACTCTTTTGGTCCATTTTGGTTTGTTCTTGAAGTAGAGTTTCTATTTAAACTACCTCCAATATTATAAATAGGAATAGTAACTAAAACGGTGTTTTTAGGTGCTTCAATTTTGCCTTGCGCAATATCTCTATAGAGCATCATCGTGGCATCAATTCCATCACTCTCACCAGGATGAATACCATTATTTATTAAAAGAATACGTTTGTTTTTTCTTATTTCTGAAAAATCAAAGTTTTTGTCTATATTAAATGTAACAACATGAAGTGGTTTTCCAGAATCTGTTTCTCCTATAGAGTCAATAGAGATAGAAGCATATTCTTGAGATAGAGCTCTGTAATATGTAATAGTTTCGGCATAAGTTGCAGTTTCTAGTCCATTAGACTTTTCGAAAACAGTTGTAAGATCAAAATTAGTTTTAATATCACAACTAAAACTAAAAATAACGAGTAGGAGTATAAGTATTTTCTTCATTTTAAATTATTTAATAATACAGAATGAAACAAATATAAGAATTGCAAGTTTGTGTATCTATTAATTAAACGTACTTTTGCGGCTTCAAAAAATAGATAATGACTGAGTTTATAAGAAAGATAGTGCCAAATGCAAAAGATGATGTTTTAGCCGGAATAACCGTGTCTTTAGCAATGATACCAGAGGTGGTGGCTTTTGCTTTTGTTGCGCAAATAGATCCATTGATGGCTTTGTCTGGTGCATTTATTATAGGATTAATTACTGCTGTTTTTGGAGGTAGGCCAGGTTTAATTTCTGGTGCTGCTGGAGCTGTTGCTGTAATTTTTGTTACTATGATTGCAGATGGTCACACAAAAGGTATGTTAATGGACATGCCAATTGAGAATATGGGTTTTTTCTACCTTATGGCTTGTGTGGTGTTAATGGGAATCATTCAAATTTTTGCTGGTGTTTTTAAATTAGGACGCTTTGTACGTTTAATTCCACATCCAGTAATGATGGGTTTTGTAAACGGTTTATCTATCGTCATTTTTATGGCACAAGTGAAAATGTTTTCGCATAAATCGTTACAAGTTTCAGATGCAGGAGTAAAAGAGTATATAAGTACTTATATGCAAGGTTCAGAATTATATATCATGATTGGTTTAGTGTTATTAACCATGGCAATAATTTGGGGATTACCAAAAATCACTAAAAAAATACCTGCTGCATTAACAGCTATTTTAATAACCAGTCTTATTGTAATTGGTTTTAACATGGATGTTTCTACTGTTGGATCTTATATTGTTGAAGGAGGAGGAACTGGTTTAAAAGGTGAGTTTCCAACACCAAACATGGAGCTTTGGGAAAAGCTACCATTTAATTTAGATACTCTTAAATTTATTGCTTTACCTGCATTTTTAGCAGCTTCGGTAGGTTTAATAGAATCGTTAATGACTATGAATTTAGTCGATGAGTTAACCGAAACAAGAGGAAACGGAAATAGAGAATGTGTTGCACAAGGAGCAGGAAACATTGTTTCTGGTTTATTTGGAGGAACAGGTGGTTGTGGTATGATTGGTCAAACTGTAATTAATGTAAATGCTGGAGGACGCGGACGCTTATCTGGAATAATGATGGCTGTTACTTTATTATCGTTTATACTGTTTGCAGATAAGTTAATAGAAATGGTGCCAATAGCAGCTTTAGTAGGTGTAATGTTTATGATGGTTATTGAAACTTTCGCATGGTCTAGTTTTAGAATTTTAAAGAAAATACCAATGTCTGACGCTATCGTGCTTATTACAGTGTCTTTAGTTACAGTATTTGTAGATTTAGCAGTTGCAGTTTTTGTTGGTGTAATAATTTCAGCTTTAGTATTTGCTTGGGAGAATGCTAAGAAAATTAGAGCAAGAAAACGCGTGAAAGAGGATGGAACTAAGGTTTACGAAATTTGGGGACCATTATTTTTTGGAAGTATTCAAGCCTTTAACGATAAGTTTGATGTTAAAACTGATCCAGAAAATATTGAAATAGATTTTGTAGAATCTCGTATAAGTGATCATTCTGCAATTGAAGCTATTTTTAATTTAGTAGGAAAATATGAAGCTGAAGGTAAAAATATAAAACTTAAGCATTTAAGCGAGGATTGTAAAATATTACTATACAAGTCGAGCCCTAAATTTAGAGAGGTCATAGTTGAAGCTATAGACGACCCAAGGTACCATTTAGCTGCTAATCCAGAGCAGTTTCCTAAGCCTTTATCTGAATATAAACTATAAATTCACAATTCAAAAAAGAGCAATAAATACGATAAAGAGCTATTTAATAACGATTAAGCGCTTTGTTGTTCTATTGTTTTTTATCTTGCGAGATATGAAAACGTACCTAATAAAGTGTTATTACTTTAGTTTGGTTGCTGTCTTTAGTTTAACATGCTCAGTTTATGGGCAACAGGAACCTGATCTTTCTAAATATATGTATGCTGAAGTTGATAGAGCTTTCGAGCTCAATCAACGTACTAAATACGGTGAAGCTATTGAGATTAGTAGCAAGGTGTTAGAGTATGCTAACAATGTAAAAGACGATTATCTTAAAGCTAGAGCATATGGTAACATAGGGACTTCGCACTATTATATGAATAACGAATCTTTAAGTTTTACTTATTTATTTAAGTCTAAAGATTTATCCATAAAACTAAGAGACACTTCTCAAATAATAATAGGCTATAATAACCTTGGAGTCAACTATAGAGCTTATGGAAAATTAAAGGAGTCTAATATATATTTCAAAAAGTCTTTAAATCTTGCAGAGTTAAGTAACGCTCAAGAAGAACTAGTATATCCTTTATACAATATTGGGGTTAATTTAATTGAAAAAGAAGACCCATTGCTTAGAGATTATAAAGAGAGCTATGATTATCTTACAAGAGCAGAAGTTTTGGCTCACAAATATTATGAAGATAAAGCTATTCTAGGTGAGATTTTTGAGGTTCTAAGTTATGTGCACCATAAACTTGGAAATAAGAAACAGTCGTTAGATTATTATCATGAAGCTTTAGAGTTTACACAAAAGTACAATTATTTAGAAGTTAAAGCAGAGGCTTATTCTACAAGAGCTCTTATAAACGTTGAGAACAAAGATTTTGAGAAAGCTTACTATGCATTAGATGAGTATATTACAACTACAGATTCTGTCTATTCAATAAAAGAATTTGAGAAAGCCAAACAAATTGAGGCTAATAATTTCTTAAAAGAGAATGAACTTAAATTAGAACTTGTAGAAAAAGAAAAGAGATTACAAACTCTAGATATCGAAAGGACTAGAACTTTTAATGGCGTTTTAATATTTTTTACTTCAATTTTATTACTCTTAGGTTTTTGGATTTACAAAAAAAACAAACAATTAAAGTTGGCTAAAAATAAAGCCGAAAATTTATCTAAGGTAAAAAGTGATTTTTATTCAGAAATTAGCCATGAACTTCGTACTCCATTGTATGCAGTTATTGAGCTGTCTGGATTATTGCTAAAAGAAAATGTAAGTGTAGAGCATAAAGAATATATAGAGTCTCTTCGGTTTTCTGGAAACCATTTAATGTCTTTAATAAACAATGTATTAGAGCTTAATAAGGTGGAGTCTGGCAAAATGAAAATTCAACAAATAGAGTTTGATTTAAAAAATCTTGTATCTAATATTATTGAGAGTTTAGAATATGCGTTAAGTGATAGTAATAATACTATAAGTTTTAAGTACGACGAAAACATCCCTAAATCATTAACAGGAGACTCTTTAAAAGTATCTCAAATACTTATAAATCTAATTTCAAACGCTATTAAATTCACTAATAATGGGCACATAGAAATTGAAATTGATAGATTAAAAGATGTTGAGGAGGACGAAGTTACATTAGCCTTTAAAATTGTAGATAATGGGTCTGGTATTTCTGAAGAAATGCAAAGTCAAGTATTTGAAGATTTTTATCAAGAGCATTCTAAAAATGGAAAATCGTATAAAGGAACAGGTTTAGGTCTATCTATTGTTAAGCGCCTATTAACAGTTATGGGAAGTGATATAAATGTTATAAGTAAAGAAAATGAAGGCTCTACTTTCTTTTTCGAGCTTAAATTTAAAATCACTGAAATTGATAGTTTACCTATTATTATATACAAAAGCCAGCTAGAATATATTAAAAACAAGAACTTTTTAATTGTAGATGATAATAAGATAAATCAATTAGTAACTCGTAAAGTGCTCGATCATTTAAATATCAAATCTAAAGCAGTGGATTCAGGTGCTAAGGCAATAGAAATAATTAAAGAAGAAGAATTTGATTGTATTTTAATGGATATACATATGCCAGAACTAGATGGTTATGAAACCACGAAACTAATTAGAGAGTTTAATAATGAAGTGGCAATTGTAGCTTTAACAGCTGCAACAAAATACGAAGTTGAAGTTAAAGCTAATATGCATGGTATGGATGACTATGTATTGAAGCCTTTTATAACTAAAGATTTTGTAGAAACTATCACAAAAGCAATGCATGCAAGGCAATAAGTTTATTTTTTAACTCTTACGCTATTTGGTACTAGTTTAGTGTAATCACCATTATTTCTAATTACTTCTCTAACAATAGAAGAGGAGATGTAACTTGTGCTTGCAGCAGTTAATAGAAATACCGTTTCTATAGGAGCTAAATCTCTATTGGTATGTGCAATGGCTTTTTCAAACTCAAAATCTGCAGGATTCCTTAAGCCACGAAGAATAAATTCTATTCCTAATTCTTGACAAAAATGTACAGTTAAACCTTTATAACTTACTACTTTTATTTTTGGCTCGTCTTTAAAGGCTTCTTTTATAAAATCCATACGTTCTTCTAAAGAGAACATGTATTTTTTTGCAGAATTTACACCTATGGCAACTATAACTTCATCAAACAAAGTAACACCTCGTTTAATAATATCGTAGTGTCCAGAAGTTATAGGATCGAAAGATCCTGGGAATAGTGCTTTTCTCATACGATAAAATTACAATTTTTATTTCAAAGCCTCCTCAATAGCACTCTCAAATAATTCAGACATTGTAATTCCAGCTTCTGCAGCCTGTTGTGGCAAAATGCTTTCGTTGGTTAAACCAGGAACAGTATTCACTTCTAATAAGTGAGGCTCTCCATCTTTAAAAATAAACTCGCTTCTAGAGAAGCCTTTCATTTTTAAAACATCGTAAACCTTTTTGGCAAGACTATTTACTTTGTCTTCTTGTATTTTAGTAATTCTTGCAGGTGTTATTTCTTGAGACTTACCAAGATATTTAGCTTCGTAATCGAAAAAGTCGTTTTCGCTTACAATCTCAGTAATAGGTAATACTTTCGTTTTCCCTTTATAGGTAATTACACCAACAGAAACTTCTGTTCCGTCTAGAAAAGATTCTATAATAATCTCATCGTCTTCTTTAAAAGAATCATCTATTGCAGCTTGTAATGCTTCTTTTTTATGCACTTTAGAAATCCCAAAACTACTACCAGCTTTGTTAGCTTTTACAAAACAAGGTAAACCTACTTTGGCAATAATTTCATCTTCATTTATAGTGTCGCCTAAATTAAGGTAATAACTTTCAGCAGTTAAAATACCATAAGGTTTTAGTACACTCAAGCAATCACGCTTATTAAAAGTTAATGCAGCTTGATAAGCATTACAACTTGTTTGTGGTATACCAATAAGCTCAAAGTAAGACTGCATAAAACCATCCTCACCAGGAGAACCATGAATAGCATTAAAAACACAATCGAATGTAATCTTAGCTTCGTTTACTAAAACAGAAAAATCGTTTTTATCGATAGGAAACTCAGTATCATTATCATCTACATAAACCCATTTGTTTTTAAAGATGTGAATACAATAGGCATTATACTTTTCTTTGTCTAAATTATTGTAAACAACGTTTCCACTTTTTAAAGAAATTTGGTATTCGCTAGAATAACCACCCATTATTATGGCAATATTTTTTTTCATTAATGCTGAATTTATTTCAGTAACTTTAGTTTCCGCCTTTCGACTACGCTCAAGATAAACTTCAGCGGTAATCTTAAAACTGTTAAACTTCGTATAAATTATATAAAGCAAGCAATAAGCTTCAAATTTATTTGTTTAGCTAAAATATCATTTATTTTATAGCAAACGAAAACCTTTTTGTTTTTATATATTTGCATACCTTTTTAGTTGTGAAATTAACGATAAAGGTTTTAACTCTTTTTAATTAAAATCAAGCAATGAGTATTATTAAATTTCTAACGAGTAAAACGTTTTTTAAGCAACTTGGCTTAGCAATAGTTGCACTATTAATTTTATGCTTTATTATCTTTAAATGGCTTAATATTACTACTAATCATGGTAATTTTGAAACGGTTCCAAATTTAACAGGAAAGTCCATTGATGTTGCTAAAATTGAATTAGACGAGAATAACTTAGCTATGGAAATTCAAGATTCGGCAAATTTTAATCCAGACTATCCTAAATACTCTGTAATAGAGCAAGATCCTCCAGCTGGAGAAAATGTAAAAGAAAACAGAAAAATATACCTAACGCTAAATCCTTCAGGATATAGAAAAATTCCTGTGCCAAATATTATTAACCGTACTTTTCGTCAAGCAAGACCAACTTTAGAGTCTTTAAACTTTGAAATAGGAAAGAAAACATACGTAGATAATATTGGTAAAGACGAAGTATTAAGCTTAAGATTTGAAGGCAAGGTTTTAAAACCTGGGACTTTACTACCAAAACACTCTAAAATAGATGTTGTTTTAGGAAATGGTAATCGTCCTAACTAAATTATAAATGGATAAATATACACCACAATTACCAGAGCAAAACGAAGCTGGAGAAACGCGTTACGAGCATTTTTCATTTATTGCAGATAAAGGGCAATCGCCTTTACGTATCGATAAATGGTTAATGAATAAAGTAGAGAATGCAACTAGAAATAAAATTCAAGAGTCTGCAAAAGAAGGAAATATTTATGTAAACGACGTTCCTGTAAAATCTAACTATAAGGTTAAGCCAGAAGACAAAATTAGAGTACTATTAGCACATCCTCCTTTCGAGAATTTATTGGTTGGAGAAGATATGCCTTTGGATATCGTTTACGAAGACGAAACACTTTTAGTGGTTAATAAACCAGCAGGAATTGTAGTACATCCAGGACATGGAAACTACTCTGGGACTTTAATAAATGGGTTGATTTTTCATTTCGAAAATCTACCTAAGAATTCAAGCGATAGACCTGGTTTAGTACATAGAATAGATAAGGATACTAGTGGATTGTTAGTGGTTGCTAAAACCGAAAAAGCAATGGCACATTTATCTAAGCAATTTAAAGATAAAACTAGCGAACGCGAATACGTTGCTATTGTTTGGGGAAATATGAATGAAGACGAAGGTACCATAGAAGGTAACATTGGTCGTCATCCTAAAAACCGATTACAAAACACTGTGTTTTTCGACGATGATGCAGATAAAGGTAGGCACGCAGTAACGCACTATAAAGTTTTAGAGCGCTTAACCTATGTTACTTTAGTAGCATGTAAACTAGAAACTGGTAGAACACACCAAATTCGTGTACACATGAAACATATTGGACACACTTTATTTAACGATGAACGTTATGGAGGTGAGCGTATTCTAAAAGGAACAACCTTTACCAAATACAAGCAATTTGTAGACAACTGTTTTAAAATATTACCACGTCAAGCACTACACGCCAAAACCTTAGGTTTTATACACCCAGAAACGAACGAATTCATGAGTTTTGAAGCTCCAATACCTCAAGACATGCACGAGTGTATCGAGAAGTGGAGAGGTTATAGCACGCATTTAGAATCTTAGTTGGGCGTTACCTAAAGGTCAGGCTTTCAAGGCTCGCTATCAAAGATGAGCTCAAACAAACCTTTCAATCCTTAACGCGTCTCGCCTATAAACAACATTTATAATAGCATAGAACATTACATTTTATTAAATTGTAATGTTCAAAACGTAAATTGTAAATTCGTAGTAGAAAAAAGAATTTATGAAACTAGTATTGTCACCAGCAAAATCTTTAGATTTTGAAAGTAAATTGCCAACAGAAAAAACTACCGAAGCTCAGTTTTTAAGCCAGTCAGAGCGTATAAGTAAAGTGCTTAAAAAGAAATCTGCAAAAGCAATTTCAGAATTAATGCATGTTAGTGATGCTTTAGGGCAACTTAACTACGAGCGCAATCAAGAATGGCAATTACCATTTACAAAAGACAATGCAAGGCAAGCTGTTTATGCTTTTAGTGGCGATGTTTATAGAGGCTTAGACGCTTATACAATTTCAACAGATAAAATAGAAGTATTACAAGATAAAGTAAGAATCCTTTCAGGTTTATATGGTGTTTTAAAACCATTAGATTTAATGCAAGCGTATAGATTGGAAATGGGAACAAAATTACCAATCGCTACCAAAAAGAACCTTTACGAATTCTGGAAAAAAGATGTAGTAAAAGCATTAAACGAAGAATTAGAAGACGATGAGGTTTTTGTAAACTTAGCAAGTAAAGAATACTTTAAAGCTGTAGATACCAAAGCACTTAAAGTGCCAGTTGTAACTGTCGATTTTAAAGAATTTAAAGATGGTAAATATAAAATTGTAGCCTTCTATGCTAAATTAGCAAGAGGATTAATGGCTAGATATATTGTAGATACTAATGCGCAAACAATAAACGATTTAAAAGGGTTTACAACCGAAGGTTACGGTTTAAGCGATGAGTTGTCAACCGAAAACCATCTGGTTTTTACAAGATAAATTGCTTTGTTTAGTAGCTCCTTCCTTTAGTTAAAGGAAGGTGTGTTTTACTTCAGTAAAAATCGGGTGGTTTGAAGATAAAGGCGAAGCACTTTTTAAAACAAAGCGCTATAATTTTCACCAATTATTCATTAAAAGTAATACCACTAATTAAGGCTTAACCTTTTTATTAATTTCAATTTTGGTTTCTGGACGCACACGCTTTTTTATCCTTGGTCTTCTTGCTCCATAAGTTCCTCTGCTAATTTTTCCGCGTTTGGTCTTTTTATCTCCTCTTCCCATATAAATTATGTTATTGATTTTTCTTTAAGGTAATGATATTTTGAGGCTTTCTTTACTATATTTAGAACTTTAAACTAAATTTAACTAATGCTTTATTACTTAACAATCGCTTTACAAGGGTTTTGTATCTACCATTTAATAAAAAATAGAAGCCAATATTATTGGATTTTTCTAATCATATTCATTCCTATAATTGGCTCTATTATATATTTAATCACGCAAGTCTATAATAAGCGAGATGCTACTATTATTAAAGAAAATCTAACCTCAGTTTTAATACCAACAAAAAGGGTTAAAGACTTAGAGAAAAAGCTTCAGTTTTCTGAGACGTTTCAAAACAGATTGGATTTAGCAGATGTTTTTTTCGAAATGAAAGACTACAAAAATGCAATCACGCATTATGAAGTTGCTTTAAAAGATAAAAGTCAGAATAATTATTTCATTTTAGAAAACCTAATAACATCTTACTATAATTTAGAGGATTACAATAAAACTATCGCTTACGCGGAACAATTAAAAAATCACTCAGAATTTAATAAATCGAAATCAGAATTTATCTACGGATTAGCATTAGACAAAACAGGACAATCTGCAGCTGCCGAAAAACATTTAAAAGCTATAGATCAACGGTATTCTAATTATAGCGAACGTTTAGTGCTCGCTAAATTCTATATTAAAAAAGATAAAATCGAAGCTGCAAAAGAAATTCTAAACGAAATTTCAATTGAAGCGCAACACATGACAAAGTCAAACAAAAGCAAATACAGAACAACAATTAACGAGGTTGAGAAGCTACTAAAAACACTATAAGATTTCTAGTAAGTGTATTAGATGACGTCTTGTCATTCCTGCGAAGGCAGGAATCCACTTAAAAAAAACAAATGTTTAGCAAGAGAATAATTTAAAAAGATTCCTGCCTTCGCAGGAAATAATATGTTTCAACACAAACACCCATACCAACCATTCATTAAAAACGACACGACAAAATTAATTGTTGGTACTTTACCACCTCCAAGATTTACTACAGGAAACTTATTAGAAAAAGATGTGAATTTCTGTTATGGAAGTTATTATAACAGTTTATGGTTATTTATAGAGAAGATTCATAACCTTAATTTGCTTTACGATCATTCAAACGAAGCAATTAAGCAAAGACAAAATTTTTTAATTAAACACAAAATTGGTGTTTGCGATATTGTAGAAAGTTGCGAACGCGAGAAGGTTGATGCGTCAGATATTGGTATGCAAAATATTGAGCTTCGCGATGTTATTAGTTATATAAAACAATATCCAAGTATTGAAACTATTATATTTATTGGCGGAAAATCTAAAAACGGTCCAGAGTATTTCTTCAGAAAACATATAAAAGACTACAATATAAAGCTAGAATTGGTTTCAAACCAAACACCAAGAATTCATCAATTCGTCATTCCGAGCGAAGCGTGGGAATCTACTTTAATTGTGGAACATCAAAAACGTGAAACCGAGTCTTATCAAAGTGCATTACGCACAATTAAAACCGTATCACTTACATCTTCTTCTGGAGCGGCAAACATTTCTATAGGTAGCAATCCATTATACAAACAACTTAAGGCAAGTAATCCTAAATTTAATACGTTCGATTTTAGAGTACTTCAGTATAGCGAATATCTTTAAATTAAGATTTTTTCAACTGCTTACTAATTTTCTTGATAGCAGATTCTATAGATTTTTCGGGCTCAATAATATTATATTCTCCCCAAAACTCAGGATCAGTAAAACCAGAGGCTTCATCTGCTAAAATTGAATTAGTTTTTAATCGGTCTTTAGGCCTGTTAACAAAATTTACTGTGTTTTGGTCCCAATCTGTAATAGCCATTTCACTATGTAATGTATAGCGACTATTAAACAATCTATTCTCCCATTTTACCTTAAAAGTTAAAAGGATATTACTATAAGCAAAGTGCCATTTACCATCTCTAACTCTATAGTTTACGCGAAAGGCAGCTTCGGTAGGATATACAGTTGCTTTACGTGGTTTCTTTTTTACAAACAACTCACTGGATTCTAGTCTATTACTTACATTAAGATTATAGACAGCACTTGTTAAAGCATAATCTTCGGCATCAATATATAGCTTGCCATAATACATTGGTCTTGTAATATTTTCTTTTTGTATAAAACTCACAACAAAAACCAACTTGTTATTTATTTGGGTAGATTTATTAAAACTAAAATTATAATCTTTAATATCTTCGTTATTAAAAATATACTCAGGATATTTAATAATGTCTGTATGTAAAGCACTAAATGGACCACCTTGTAGCTTTAAAGTCAATGTGTCTAATCTAGAGTAATCAGTGTTTTTTCTTGCTTTAACTAGTTTAATAGCATCTTTTTTATTTGTTGTATAAGGTTGTTTGTAGATTTTTAAAACAGCTTCAGAAAGAGATGCGTTTTTATTTCGTTTTTTAATAGTTTCTCTATAGAAACTTGTCATTACAGTTTCTATATTTAAATAATTTTCAGCTTTAAGACTTAATGCTTGTATTACTAAAGTTTTTGCGTCTTTTGGAGCATTAACATCTACTTGAGCTAATACAGTTGCAGCAACAATTAATTTTATTTTAGTGTTCTCCTTTTTAAATTCTGAAAGCGGAATTTGTAACTTTTCATACCCTAAATAAGATACCAAAACAGCTTTGTCCAAATACTCGTTTGGGACTTTAAGAGAAAACTCTCCTTCGCTATTTGTTACTGTACTAATATTGGTGCCAATAACAATTAAATCTGCTAAACCTAATGCTTTATTAGAATCGGTATCAATAACTTTTCCTTTGTATTCTAGGTTGTTTTGCGCGAAGCAAATACATGATATTAGTAAAAAGAGAGAAGTAAGAATTTTTATTTTTAACGGACTAATAGTTAAGTTTTTCATAATTTAAAAAGTGTAAAAACATATTTTAAAGTTACTTAAACCTAACCAATTTCTATTCGTTTTTTATGTTAATTTTAAGACACTAAATAGTCTAAAGAATCTATATTTACACAGAATAACCAATTATATATGCCATCAGACTGTATTTCGTTTAAAGACACAGGATATTTTTCTCAACTTATTTGTGATTATTTAGCTGAAGCTGAAACGCTAAAGCCATTCTATAACCGTTTTCCTAAGTTAGAAAATTTTAAAGCTCAAATAGTAGAAAAAAGCGCTTCTTTTAAACAAGAAACGAGAACTGTTTTAGTTGATATTTTAAAAAAACAATATCAAAACACTGAAGCTTCTCAGGCGACTTTAGATAATATTATAGCGCTTCAAGACAGTAAAACATTTACAGTAACAACAGGACATCAACTAAATTTATTTACAGGTCCATTATACTTTTTGCATAAAATTGTATCCACAATAAATCTTGCAAAGAAATTAAAAACTACGTATCCAGAAAATAATATTGTACCAATCTATTGGATGGCTTCTGAAGATCATGATTTCGATGAAATAAACTATTTCAATTTTAAAGGAAAAAAAATACAATGGAATAGAGAAGCATCTGGAGTAGTTGGCGAACTTAATACCGATGGTTTAGAAGCTGTATTCAATACCTTTTCTAAAGAATTAGGCGTTGGTAAAAATGCCGATACACTTCGTGAATTATTTAAAAATGCTTATTTAAAGCATGATAATCTTGCAGATGCAACAAAATATATAGCAAACAAACTGTTTGGCGATTATGGTTTAGTAATTGTTGAAGCTAATAATAAAGAATTAAAGCAACTATTTATTCCACATGTAGAAAAGGAATTAGTAGAGCAAATTTCAGAACAAAAAGTTCTAGAAACAAATGCTAAAATTGAAGCTCTAAACTTCGGAATACAAGTTAATCCAAGAGCAATAAATCTTTTTTATATAACCAAAAATATAAGAGAACGTATTGTTTTAGAAAACGATACATACAAAGTTCTAAACACAAATATAAGCTGGAGTAAGAGTGAGGTGCTAAAAGAAGTCAATGACTTCTCAGAACGTTTTAGTCCTAATGTAATTTTAAGACCATTATATCAAGAAGTAATTTTGCCAAACCTGTGTTATATAGGTGGAGGCGGAGAGTTAGCATATTGGTTTCAATTAAAATCTAATTTTAAAGCTCATAACGTGGTGTTTCCTATGTTACTACTACGTAATTCGGTGTTAATTAAAACCAAGCAACAAGCCGATAAATTAGTAAAGCTAAACATCTCGAACAAAGACATTTTCTTAAAAAGAGAATCTTTCATAAATAAAAAAGTAAGAACGATTTCTAATATAGATATCGATTTTTCAGAGCAAATAAAGCATTTAAAAAATCAGTTTAAAGATTTATACGAATTGGCAAAACAAACCGACGATTCTTTTGTTGGCGCAGTGTCTGCTCAAGAAAGAAAGCAAGTTAGTGGTTTAGAAAATCTTGAAAAAAGATTGTTAACAGCTCAAAAAAGAAAACTAAAGGATCAGGTTGAGCGCATGACAGATCTTCAAAATCAATTATTTCCTAATAACAGTTTACAAGAACGAAACACAAATTTTAGTGAGTTGTACCTTGAGTTTGGGGCAGAATTAATACCGCAGTTAATTAAATACTTAAAGCCTTTAGAAGGACAATTTTCAATTCTTGAATTATAAGCAATGCATAAAATAGATTTAGATTTAGTTGAAATGACATTAGATGTCATGAAACACACTATCGATCGTATCTCAAAAAACGATGATAAAATTGGAAAACCACAAAAAGCAGAAGTATTAAAAGCTTTGGTTGGCGAAACCGTAACACCAGAAGGTATAGGTGGCGAAACAGCATTTAATCTTTGGAAACAACATTTAATGCATGCTAATGTAAAGTCAGACCACCCACGACATTTAGCATTTGTACCAGCTGCTCCAACAAGAGCAGCGATTATGTTCGATTTGGTAACCTCTGTTTCAAGTATTCATGGTTCTTATTGGATGGAAGGAGCAGGAGGTATTTTTTGCGAAAACGAAGCCATGAAATGGATTGTCTCTTTAACAGGATTACCAGAAGGTGCTTTTGGAGTGTTTACAAGTGGTGGGACTGCAGCAAATTTATCTGCAATAGTTACAGCTCGCGAATATTGGCGAAGTTTAAACGATAAAAACAAAGTAGAGAAAGGTCTTATTATCACATCTTCTGGAGCACATTCTTCTATAAAAGCAATGGCAAAAATTGTGGATGTAGATGTGTTATTAGTAGAAACAGAAGATAAATTAACAGCTGAAGACTTAGAGCAAACTATTTTAGGTTTAACACCACACCAAAGACAACGTTTATTTGCAGTTGTAGCCACAGGAGGAACTACAAATGCTGGAATAATAGACGATTTATATGGTATTGGAAGTATTTGCAAAGCAGAAAAATTATGGTATCATATAGATGCTGCTTACGGAGGAGGAGCTTTAGTTGCAGACTCTGTAAGGCATTTATTTAATGGTATTGAAAAAGCAGATAGTATAACCATAGATCCACATAAATGGATGTTTGCACCTTACGATTGTGGAGCAGTACTATATAAAGAACCAGAATTAGCAAAAAAGGCACATTCGCAACAAGGCTCTTATTTAGATATTTTTAAAGATGAAGGAGCCCATGGTTTCAATCCATCAGACTATCAAGTGCAATTAACGCGTAGGGTTAGAGGGTTGCCGCTATGGTTTAGTTTGGCAACACATGGAACAGATAGATATAAGGACGCAGTAGAAAAAGGACTAGAATTAGCAATTACTACAGGTAAAATAATAGAAGGCTTAGACCATGTAGAATTGGTTAGAGAACCAAGTTTGTCTTGTGTTTTATACCGAAGAAAAGGATGGACGCCAGACGATTATAGAGATTGGACATTTGCCAACCACGAAAAAGGTTTTGCGCTAGTAACACCTACAAAATGGAAAAATGGCGATGCTTTTGAAACCGTTTCGCGTTTTTGTTTTATAAATCCAGACACTAAAGAAAAGGATGTTTTGGCTATTTTAGAGTCTATGAGATAGCGTATATAGGCTAAGCGCATTAAGGATTGAAACGGCATCCTTTTTTATTTTTTATAAAAAAGATATAGTGGAAAGCCTGACGTTTTGCTTTTTTTAGGCAAAAGGTAATGCCCAAATAAATAAACTTTGTTCATTTGTAATTAGTAAAATAAAATTAAATTTTTTTTAAAGAATTTGTGAGAATTCGCAAAAATTTGTGTCTCAAATATTTTAATAAGTTTAACCTACTCACAAACTGTTAAAAAGTAGAGTAAAAAAATCTTAATTCAGCATTAGCCAATCAAAAATCAATTACTATTTTTGCGCATGCAACACGACAAAGTACTTATTTTAGATTTCGGATCGCAATACACACAACTTATTGCGCGTAGAGTTAGAGAACTTAATATCTATTCAGAGATATTTCCATTCAACAAAATACCAAAAAACTTAGACGAGTATAAAGCGGTTATTCTATCAGGAAGCCCAATGTCTGTTCGTTCAGATGATGCTTTTCATCCAGAGTTAAAAGGCATTCGTGGTGTAAAACCAATGCTTGCTGTTTGTTATGGCGCTCAGTATTTAGCTCACTTTTCTGGAGGAGAAGTAGCAGAATCTAATACAAGAGAATACGGTCGTGCAAATTTAAGTTTTGTAGAAGAAGATGCGTTTCTTAAAAATATTTCTGCAGGAAGTCAAGTATGGATGAGCCATAGTGATACTATTAAAAACTTACCAACAAACGGAAAGTTATTGGCAAGTACTCACGATGTTAAAAATGCAGCATATAAAATTGAAGGCGAAAAAACATACGCTATCCAGTTTCACCCAGAAGTGTACCATTCTACAGACGGAAAACAATTACTAGAAAACTTTTTAGTAGACATCGCAAATGTAAATCCAGATTGGACACCAAATGCATTTGTTGGCGAAACAGTAGAAGCATTACAAAATACAATAGGAAACGATAAAGTAGTATTAGGTTTGTCTGGAGGCGTAGATTCTTCGGTAGCAGCCATGTTATTGCACAAAGCCATTGGCGAAAACCTATATTGTATTTTCGTAAATAACGGTTTATTACGTAAAAACGAATATACAGATGTGTTAGAGCAATACAAAGGTATGGGCTTAAACGTTAAAGGTGTAGATGCTTCGGCACGCTTTTTGGATGCACTAGCAGGACTGAGTGATCCAGAACTTAAACGCAAAGCAATAGGAAATGCTTTTATAGAGGTTTTTGATCAAGAAGCAAATTTAATAGAAGACGTAACATATCTTGCACAAGGCACAATCTATCCAGATATTATAGAAAGTGTAAGTGCAACAGGAGGACCAAGCGCAACAATAAAAAGTCATCATAATGTAGGTGGATTACCAGACTTTATGAAACTTAAAATTGTCGAGCCACTTAAAGCCTTATTTAAAGATGAGGTACGTAGAGTAGGAGCTTCAATGGATATGGATCCAACCTTATTAGGTCGTCATCCTTTTCCTGGGCCAGGTTTAGCTATTAGAATTCTTGGAGATATTACAGCAGAAAAAGTGCGTATTTTACAAGAAGTCGATGCTGTTTTTATTAACGGATTAAGAGACGCTGGTTTATACGATAAAGTATGGCAAGCAGGCGCAATTTTATTACCTGTAAACAGTGTTGGTGTTATGGGAGACGAGCGTACATACGAAAAATGTGTAGCACTTAGAGCAGTAGAAAGTACAGATGGTATGACGGCAGATTGGGTAAATTTACCTTACGAATTTTTGCAAAAAACCAGTAACGATATAATAAACAAAGTAAAAGGCGTTAATAGAGTAGTTTACGACATTAGTAGTAAGCCACCAGCAACAATAGAGTGGGAATAACAAATTCCTTTGAAAAAAAGGAATCTCTTTAAATAGTAAGAAGCTGTCACTTCGAGTGATTTGTGAGGAACGAACAAATTGTATCGAGAAGCAAGTGGTTTTTAAAGTGAAATAATAATAATAATAATAATTTGGGCGTTACCACAAGGGTCGCGTCTTCCGTTATATCTTTTTTTTAAGCTGAACATGTTTCAGTACCTTTTTAAACCAATATTTTTTCATTTTAAGAAAGGATATTAATTTAAGAGAAAAAAAGGATGCCACTACAACCGCTAACGCAACTTTGAACGTATAATAAACATATGAAGAAAATAATATACATCCTTAGCTTATTAGTAATATTTAGTTGTGCTTCTGCAAATGCGCAGAAATACAAAACACATCGTGTTAAATCTGGTGAAACAATAGAAAGTATTTCAAAAAAATATGAAGTTTCAACAGCAGATGTTATTAAGCTAAATCCAGATTTGCGAGAAAAACTAAGAACAAATTCAATTTTAATAATCCCAAATGCAGGATCTGTTGCGACAACAACAACAACTCCAGTAAAAGAGAAAATAGTAGAGAAAACTTTCGATCGTTATATTAAACATAAAACAAGAAGAAAGGAAACCTTGTTTAGTATTTCTCAAAAGTATAATGTAGAAATAGAGGATATAAAAAAGCATAACAAATTCTTGTATGCAAATAATCTTAGAAAAGGAGATAAGTTACAAATTCCAGTATTTAAAAAAGTAATTAGATACCAAACAACACAAGAAGTAAAAGACGAAAACACAACTTACGTTGTACAACCAAAAGAAGGTAAATGGCGTATTGCTTACAAGTATGGTGTTACTGTTCAAGAACTAGAAGCATTAAACCCAAACATGTCAAGCATGTTACAACCAGGTCAAACCATAAATGTTCCTAATCTAGAAACAGATAAAGTAAAAACAGTCGACGCAAAATATAGCTACTATAAAGTATTGCCAAAAGAAGGTTTTTATAGATTAAAAGTAAAACTAGGTCTTGAGCAAGAAGATTTAGAACGCTTAAATCCAGAATTAGCAGCTACAGGTTTAAAAGAAGGGATGATTTTAAAGGTACCTTTAGATACTTCGGTAGATAATACAGAAAGTGCTAGTAATCAAGATGATGTTGTTAGTAATGTTTTAGAGAATGTTAAACTATCTAATAGTGTAACAGATACTAGTATTAAAAACATAGCAGTAATGCTGCCTTTTACACTTAATAAAATTAATACGGATTCTATTTTCGATACCAAATCGAAAATTAAAAACGATAGAACTTTAAACATCACTTTAGACTTTTATTCAGGTGTTTTAGTCGCTTTCGATTCTCTTAAGAAATTAGGAATAAACCTAAAAGTAGATGTTTACGATACGCAAAACAGATTAAGTCAAGTTAATTCTATTATTAGAAGTAATAGCTTCTCTAACACGCAAGCAGTTATTGGACCATTACATACTAATAATTTTAATGCTGTAGCAAGTGCTTTAGAGCGTGATAACGTTCCGGTAATTTCACCTGTAGTTAAAAAAGTGAATATTGGACGTAACGTGTTTCAGTCTAGACCAAACGACGACAACTTAAAAAACAAAATAATAGATTATTTTAAATCGGACTCTACAGCGCAGATTATTGTAATTTCAGATGTAAAACATAAAGCAATAAGCACAATGCTTAAAGGTAAATTTGCTAATGCAAAATTGGTGAGCTCTCGTTTGGATAAGAAAACCAAAAAAGATGCATATTTTATTATAGAGCAAGATTTAATAAATGTTATTAAGCCTGGAAATAATGTTGTGTTTTTAGAAACCAATAATGCAGGATTTGTATCTAACGTTTCTAGTATTCTTAATGGTTTACAAATTGATGGGACTAAAATAACTTTAACAACAACAGATCATCAAAGTAAGGCTTTCGAAGATGATGAAGTTTCAAACTACCATTTGTCTAATCTTCATTTTACTTATCCTTCAATTTCAAAAATGCTTAATGCAGAAACCAGCAATTCGTTTGTAAAGCATTATAAACGTGAGTATAACATTTCGCCAAATGCGTACGCTATTCGTGGTTTCGATTTAACAATGGATGTGGTTTTACGTTTGGTAACGTCTCAAGATTTATATCAATCTGTAGAGGATACACCAATGACGTCTTACATCGAGAATAAGTTCGCCTACAAAAAGAAATTGTTTGGAGGTTATTATAACGAAAGTGTCTACATCGTGCAGTATAACGATTTAGAGATTGAAGAAGTAAAGCAATAAGCTAAACGGTTTTTTCGTTTTAGTAGATTATAATTAAACTATGACAAAACTTTTTATAATCGTTACTTTTCTATTGTGTATTCAAAGTAATGCACAAGAATTTACATGGAACGAAAACCGCCAACTAAAATGGGAAGACTTTCAGGGAGAACCAGATGAAAAATCTAATGCTGCAGCTGTTACAGCTTCTGGTATTACTTTTAGCTATTCTCTAGAAAAAAGTAGTGTTCATGGTGTAACAGATTTTAGTACTAAAGCCTTAGCACATTTTTATCCCGAACATTCTTGGCGTAAAAAAGATGTAGTTAATAGTCACATTCTAAAGCACGAACAATTTCATTTTAATATTACTGAGTTAAATGTTAGGTATTTTCGAGAGCAAATTTCTAAATTAAAAGTATCTTCTAAAATTGCTAAGCAGCTTGATGCTTTATTAAAGCAAGCGAATATAGATTTAGAAAAAATGCAAAGGCTTTACGACGCAGAAAGTAATTACTCTATTAATAAAGCCGAACAGCAAAAATGGGTGGATTTTGTAAATAAAGAATTAAAACGATTAGAAATATATAAATTTAAGTAATGGAACTGCAACCAGATAAAACCTTTCTAATTAAGTTAGCACACACTAAAATGCCTTTTGGTAAATACGAAGGCAGATACTTAATAGATTTGCCAGAATATTATGTGGTTTGGTACCATAACAAAGGTTTTCCAAAAGGAAAATTGGGCGAAATGCTGGAAACTGTTTATATGTTGAAGCTAAATGGGTTGGAAGGACTGATTAAGAATATTCAAAAGAATTTCGATAGGATTTAGTGGGTTAATGTTTGTTTATTGTTGCAGGAACAAAACAACTACGACGTTTTTTAGGCTTAAAAAGGGTGTTGAGTTATATTTTTTTTAACCATTTTATAATAGCTTTTTCTATTTCAACGCAACTATCGTTAATTGATTCAAAGTTTTTTAAACCAACTTTTTCTTTTCCTCTAATTTCTCCATAAAAATAAAAATCATTTCCTTTATATGATTCAGGATATCTTAAAAGTTGATAATAATTATCTACATTACTATTATTACTTTCAAAAAAATCAGAAAAAGTATTGTCCTTATTTAAAACCTTTCCTAAAGAGATAAGTATTTCTGGGATGAATTCTGTCTCATTTTTTTGAATTATGTTATAATAACCAGTTAAGCCATGTGTTTTTTTTGTGGGTAATTTTCCAATTTCTTGTAATAGTCCTTTCATACATAGTTCTAATCCATGATAGAAATTAAAGAGTATTGGAACACCGATATTAAAATCATTCCATTTAGTTTTTTGGTAATAAAATTCATAAAATTCTTCATCTGTTTGATTTTGGTCATACAAAGACATGATTAACTTTTTATTGCCTTGTTTCTTCATTTCATTAATAGACTCTTTCGTTAAAGTCCAAAATTGATATGACAATCCTAGATAATTTGCTTTTTTCATTAATTTGGGCTAACTTTTTAATGTATGAGTGATTTTTTTAATATTCTATAAATACATGATCAACACAAAACCACTCAAATATTCCATACCAGATGTCTAACGAAGTTAAAACATTTCAATAAAAACTCACGTGTAAAAACACTCATAAATCAAGTTATTTATACACTCATAAATCAATCTAAAAATAAAACTTTAAACACTAATAACTTCCATAAAATATCGTAAATTTGCTCGCGTTTAACAACGCACAATGGCAACAACAACAAAATACATATTTGTAACAGGAGGAGTTACTTCTTCACTTGGAAAAGGTATCATCGCAGCATCTTTAGCGAAGCTTCTTCAAGCACAAGGTTACAGAATAGCAATTCAAAAATTAGATCCTTATATTAATATAGATCCAGGAACTTTAAATCCGTACGAGCATGGTGAATGCTACGTTACAGACGATGGAGCAGAAACAGATTTAGATTTGGGTCATTACGAACGTTTTTTAAATGTACCTACAAGTCAGGCAAATAATGTTACTACAGGTCGTATCTATCAAAGCGTTATTCAAAAAGAACGTCGTGGTGAGTTTTTAGGTAAAACAGTTCAAGTCATTCCTCATATTACAGACGAAATAAAACGAAGAATTCAAATTCTTGGACGCTCTGGAGATTACGATATCGTAATTACAGAAATAGGAGGAACTGTTGGAGATATCGAATCTTTACCTTACGTAGAAAGTGTAAGACAATTAAAATGGGAACTAGGTGAAAACAATGCATTAGCAATTCACTTAACGTTAATTCCTTATTTAGCAGCAGCAGGAGAATTAAAAACAAAGCCAACACAACATAGTGTAAAAACACTAATGGAAGGTGGTGTGCAAGCAGATATTTTAGTGTGTAGAACAGAGCATGAACTATCTCAAGATATTAGACATAAATTAGCACGTTTTTGTAATGTAACACCAGATTCTGTAATCCAATCTATAGATGCATCAACTATTTACGATGTGCCTAATTTAATGTTAGAAGAAGGTTTAAATACTGTGGTGCTAAGAAAATTAGGATTAGAAAGTAATACACCAGATTTAACAGATTGGAACGCTTTTTTAGGACGTCATAAAAACCCGAAGTCTGAGGTTACTATTGGATTAATTGGTAAATACGTAGAGCTACAAGATTGTTATAAATCTATATTAGAATCTTTCATTCATGCAGGAGCAGAAAACGAAGTGAAAGTAAATGTAGAATCTATACATTCTGAATATCTAAATGGAGACAATGTAAAAGCAATGTTATCTCATTTAGATGGTGTTTTAGTAGCGCCAGGATTTGGAGAACGTGGAGTAGAAGGTAAAATAGATGCTGTAAAATATGTTCGAGAACACAATATTCCATTTTTAGGTATTTGTTTAGGTATGCAAATGGCAGTTATCGAATTCTCACGTAATGTACTAGGATTAAAAAATGCCAACTCTACAGAGATGGACGAGAATACAGCCAATCCTGTTATTAATTTAATGGAAGATCAAAAAAATATTACAGATAAAGGTGGTACCATGCGTTTAGGTGCTTGGGATTGTAAGCTAATTAAAGACAGTATAGTTGGTGAAGTTTATAATGCTGAAACAATAAAAGAACGTCACAGACACCGTTACGAGTTTAATAGTGATTACAAAGCACAAATTGAAGCAAAAGGAATGATTGCAACAGGATTGAATCCTGATACAAACCTTGTAGAGATAGTAGAGATACCAAGCCATCCTTGGTTTGTTGGTGTGCAATACCATCCAGAATATAAGAGTACAGTGTCTAATCCACACCCACTTTTTGTTGCTTTTGTAGCAGCAGCTTTAAAGCATAATAAAAGCAAATAAGGTGTCAGTTTGGCATAAAAAAAATAACGGATTACTTTTTGAAGAGTAATTTATGAAAACATAAAACCTGTTTGTTTTTTAACATTCAGGTTTTTATATGAGAATACTAACTAGATTACCACTCGAGATTTCGAGATAGCAGAAATAATATGGAAGAAAAAAAATTAGACGTAAAATCGATAATAGGTTTCGTACTTATATTTGGAATTTTATTATTTATGATGTGGCAAAACCAGCCTACACCAGAAGAAGCTGCTGCAGATAAAGCTAAGCAAGAGCAAATTGAAGCAGATAATAAAATAAAAGAAAATAGTGTTGCTCAGGAAGATACAAGAGTAACAACACCAGAAGATTTTTCTAACATAATACCTAGAGATTCTTTACAGCAAGTAGCGCTTAATAATAAATTAGGACCATTTGCTTATGCTGCAAGTTTGCCTTCTCAAGATGCAACAGTAGATAATGGTGTGCTTGAATTAACATTCTCTAAAAGAGGTGGTCATTTATCAGAAGTAAAACTTAGTAAGTTTGTAGATTTCGATTCTATTCCTATTTATTTAGTAAAAGATAATAATGCAAGTTTCAATATTAATTTAGGAACTTCAGATAGTCGTATTTTTAATACTAAAGATTTACCATTCCAATCTAAAGTAACTAAAGACGGAGAAAACACTTTAGTTTCTATGAAGCTTAAAGTATCTGAAACTAAGTTTTTAGAATATTTATATGTAATCAAACCAAACGATTACATGATAGATTTTACTATTAAATCTCAAGGTTTAAGTAATGTAATTAATGGTTCTCAGGAAGTAAAGCTTGATTGGACTCAAACAAGTAAACGTCACGATCAAAGTGTAAGTTACGAAAACCGTTACACGCGTTTAACATACCAGCACGATGGTGGAAATATAGATAAATTATCGCAAGCAGGAGAAGATGAAGAAACTGTAGAAGATGTAGATTGGTTATCCTTTAGACAACACTTCTTTAGCTCTATTTTAGTTGCTAACAATAAGCCTTTAAAATCGGTAGCACTAACATCTAAAGATTTAGTAGAAGACGAAGAAATTGATACATTATTTACTAAAAAGTATGGTGCTAAAACTGTTTTAGCTTTAAGCGGAAATGAGCTTAATGAAAACTACGGATTGTTTTATGGTCCTACTGAAAGTAAAGTTTTAAGTAGTTACGATAAAAACTTAGAAGAGAGTATTCCGCTTGGTTGGGGACTTTTTGGTTGGATAAATGCATACTTATTTATCCCTTTATTTAGTTTCTTAAGTTCTTACTTGCCTTACGGTATTGCTATTATTGTAATGACTGTGTTAATTAAATTAGCCATGTCTTTTGTACAATACAAGCAGTATTTGTCGCAAATGAAAATGAAGATTTTAAAGCCGGAATTAGAGGCTATTAAAGAGAAGCATAAGGATAATAAAATGAAAGCGCAGCAAGAGACAATGGCACTGCAAAATAAAGCAGGTGCAAGTCCGTTGGCTGGATGTTTGCCAGCATTAATACAAATGCCAGTATTTTATGCTTTATTTATGTTCTTCCCAACAGCTTTTGCATTAAGACAGAAAAAGTTTCTTTGGGCAGACGATTTAAGTTCTTTCGATTCAATTTACCAATTTCCTGATGGTTTTAGTATTCCTCTTTACGGAGATCATATTAGTTTATTCCCAATTTTAGCAGGTGTTGCAATTTTCTTCTATATGAAGTTAACAACAGGACAACAACAAATGGCTGCACCACAGCAAGAAGGTATGCCTGACATGGCTAAGATGATGAAGTATATGATTTACTTTGCACCAGTTATGATGATTGTATTCTTTAACTCTTATGCTTCTGGTTTAAGTTTATACTATTTTATCTCTAACTTAATTAGTATTGGTATTTTATTAGTAATCAAGAATTATATTTTAGATGAAGATAAGATTCTAGCAAAAATTCAAGTACAAAAAGCGAAGCCTAAGAAGGAAAGTAAATTTCAGAAAAAAATGAAAGATATGATGGATCAGGCAGAGCAACAAAAGCGTAATAAAAAATAAATAACATTAATTTTTTATAAAGCTGCCATTCATTAATAAAGTTTGGCAGTTTTTTTTGTTTAATACAATTCGGTAAGAGTTTTACCGTTAATAATACATTCATTTTGTCATTCAGAGCCTTTCGTCTTCGCTCAAGACAGGCTCACGAAGAATCTTAAATATTTAATTTAAAAATATGAATAAACTAATAATTGTAATTCTAGTCTTAGTATCAAGTATGTCTTTTGCACAAGACATCAATAAAAAAGATGCAGATGGTAACCGTCATGGTAAATGGAGTAAAAACTTTGAAAGCACAAAAGTATTGCGCTACGAAGGCGAGTTTAACCATGGCCAAGAAGTAGGGACTTTTAAATTTTATAAAAATATAGACGGACAATCTGTACTAACTGCAACAAGAACTTTTAATGCAAATAGTGATTTAGCAGATGTTAAGTTTTTCTCTTCAACTAAAAATTTAATTAGCGAAGGAAAAATGCGCGGTAAAACTTATGTTGGTAAATGGGTTTATTATCATAACAAATCTAAAGTTGTAATGACGGAAGAGTTGTACGATAATAAAGGACAGCTTGAAGGTTTAAAGAAAACCTTTTACTTAAGTGGGCAATTAGCAAAGCAAGAAAATTATAGCTCAGGGATTGTAGTTGGTGAATCGAGATGGTTTTCAGAATCTGGAAAACTAATTAGAGTTTTCAATTATCTTAATGGAGAATTACACGGTCTAACTAAGATTTATGATTCTAAAGGTATAATTGAACAAGAAGGTGTTTACCAAAAAGATAGACGTCATGGTGTATGGAAATTTTATAAAGACGGGAAATTTATAAAAGAACAAGACTTTACTAGACGCAGTAAAAACCCATATAAGAAACAGTAAAAAAACAAAGCGCTTATAAATTTTTATAAGCGCTTTGAGTTTAATAAAAGGACTTAATGCTATTAATCAACTTATCGAAGAGTTAGCCTTTCATTAAAATACTTATAGTATATTACATAGGTAATAATACTTTGTTAATTACATGTATTACACCATTAGATGCTTGAACATCTACAGCAATAATACCAATGTCTGTGTTTCCAGAGCCATCTGTCATATCAGCAATATTTGCACCAGTTCCAGGTAAAGTAACTGTTAAGTTATCACCTTCTAAACTAGTTGCAGTAGTATCTCCATTTGGAGTTAAATCTCCTGAAGCCACATTTGCTCCTCCTATAACATGATGTAATAATACGCTTGTTAAAACAGCTTCATCAGTTGGAACAGTAATCGCAGCAAAAGCATCGTTTGTTGGGGCAAATACTGTAAAATCAGGATCAATGCCATCACCGTTACCAGTTGCAGTTCTTGATAAAATACTTGCGAAATCTGTTGCTGGTGTTAAGGTTGTTAAAGCAGAAACTAATGTTGAGAAATTTGGATCTGCAGTTGCAAAAGTGACTACTGTTGGTAATCCTATTACAGTATCTACAGCATGAATAATTCCATTAGTTCCTACAACATCTGCAGTAGTTACTGTAGAAATACCATTGAATACAACACCTGCATCTGTATTGTAGTAAATACTCATTGCATTTGTTCCAGCTCCAGATGCTAAAGAATTTGTATAACCATTACCTAATCCTACTA